>CAYMQL010000001.1:0-9212 GCA_964392255.1 uncultured Planctomycetaceae bacterium
TGTGCCCGCCTGCCGGCACCCTGCCGTCCTGACGCTGCTGGGAGTTGCGTTTTTAGCCGCCGGGCTGATCGCCCCCGAGCCGACGCTCTTGCTGGCTCAGGCCGCAAGCCTCGGATTGGTGCTGACGCTGGTGGCGGGGTTCTTGGAACGAAGTGTTTCGCGGCGGCTCCGCCGCGCGGCAGTTCATCCGGAGCCGCTCACCGCGGCCATTGATCTGGGCTCCGCCCGACGGTTCCGACAACTGCCCTCGATCGATGGCAACGCCACAACCGAGGCCATTCCGGCGGTCCAGCCGCAAGCCACGGGGGACGCCGATCCATGAGCGGCAGGAATCTTGCATCGGACGCACAGCGGTCGTCGATCGGATTCGCCGCCGCCATCTACGCAGCATCGGCGGCGCGATTGCTTCGCGCCGCATCGTGGGCGGCGCTGGCCGCGCTGTTGCCGCTGCTTCTGCCTGAACCCGTGGCGGCGGTCGAAAACGGCGAGACCGGGCCGATTCGTTTCCATCGCGTTCTTGCGCCCGAAGGCCGCATCAAAGACTGGCCGTTGGGCGACGCAAAATATCTGCCCGTCGACGCCGACGAGTTCGAGCGTCGGATCGCCGCGGCAAAAGCGACGGGCCCAGCCGCTCCGGCCGCCGTCATCGCGTCGGCGCGCTACGAGGCGAAACTGCACGACGCCCATTTGATCGGCCGGGCCGTGGTCGACGTTCGACTTTCAGGGCCGCTCCCCGCCGCGCTGTCTTGGGAACCCTGCAATTTGGCGATGACCACTCCGCAATGGGACGCGGAAACCGAATCATCGCCGCCGCCCAAGCCGCAAGCAACCGCGGAATATCGCTTAGCGCGCGTTTCGCTCGGAACCGACGCCGACGGCCGCATGCAAATGCGAGTCGATCGCTCGGGCCGATTCCAATTCGATTGGTCGCTCGCCGGACGCCGCGATTCGGCCGGCGTTTTGGGGTTCGCTTTCGAGCTTCCTAGCGCCGCGGCGGGCCAGTTGCAGATCGAGTTGCCCAACGAGCTAACGCCTTCGATCAATCGCGGCTTGCTGATCGGGAGCGAACCGTCCGATGCAAGTCATCGTCTTTGGCGCATTGCGTTGGGCCCCGGGCGACGGTGCCGCATACGAGTCTTGCCGGCCAACGTGGCGAGTCAGCGTTCGCAGCTTGCGCTGTTGCGCGCCTCGCACACCTACGAGTTTTCAACCCGCGGCATCGATGTCGCGGCTCAATGGCGACTTCAGGTGCATAACCAGCCGCTCCAGCAGATTAGGGTGCAGTTGGACCCGGGGCTGCGGTTAGTTTCCGCCCGGTTGGGCGAAGTCCCCGTCTCCTGGTCCGTATCGCCGGCGTCCGAGGGCGAGGGAACCCGGGCCGTGTTGACCCTTCCCGAGCCGATTCTCGACGGCGAGCGCGTGGTTCGCCTCGGCGCGATCGGTCCGTTGACCTCGGATCGCCCGTGGCGGTTGCCGCGCATCCGCGCCGAGGGGCTCTTCTGGCAGGAAGGCACCGTCGCGCTGTTGATTCCGACGCCGCTGGTCGCCGAACGGGTTGTGCCGCTGGGTTGCGCCCAGACGGGCGTTGCCCCCCTTTCGCCGCCGCGATTGGGCGAATCGCTGCAATTTCAGGCCTTCGAGCCCGAAGCCACCGTCGAACTGCGGTTAGCCCGGCGCGCGAGCGATGCACTCTCGAATTCAACCGCAACGCCGGCGACGCTGCCCAACGATGCCGTTACGCCGCCCTCGCCCGCGACGCCGCATCGCACGACGGAAACCGTTGCGTCATCTTCGACGCCCGAATCGGCAAAAGACCTTGATGCCGTGCCGCGCGCGCCAGACGATCTCGGCACAGTCGCCGGCAAGACCTGGGCGTGGAATTGTCATCTCGAATCGTGGTTTCACGTTGACGGAACGGCTCTGCATCAGGTCGCCTACAGTTTGCACGTCGGCGGCGGCCGGCCGCTTCGGGTTGCGCTGCCGGCCGGCGCGGCGTTGGGCGCAATCCGCGGCGTTTGGATCGACGGCGAGCCCGCCGCGTGGCAATCGATTGCGTCCGCAACGGGAGACGGCGTCGTCGTGAATCTGCCGGCCGATCGGCCGGCGCTCCGCGCGGTGATTCAATGGACGGCCTCGGGCCCGCGAATGGGAACGGCCGGAAAATGGACGCCGCCGCTGCCCGATGCCGATGTGGCCGTGCTTGCCAAGCAGTGGACGGCATGGCTGCCGCCCGGCTACGAAAGGTTTGATGCGCAGCGGACCTGGAGCCGCCGATTGTTCGGGCCGCTCGGACGCGGCGCCGACGCCGACCGTTTCGATCCGCTGTTGGCGGACGATTGGAAAACGCTTTGGTCCGCTTTGCGGCCCGGCAAAACAAACCTCGCCGCGACCGCAGAAAACGGCGATACGCCCGGTTGGACGGCATGGCGGATCGATTTGTCGGGCGGCGCAGCGGCGCCGCTGCGTTATGTGTATCGTCCTACGATTGGCTTGCTGGGGATGGTGGTATTTTTGCTGACGGCGTCGTGGGGTTGCTGTAGCGCCCGCGTTCGGCCCGCATGGTGGTTGTTGCTGTTGGGCCTTTTCGCCGCCGCGGCCATGTTGCTGCCGGGGGCTCTGACGCCGCCGGCCTGGGGCGGAGTGCTCGGCATTCTCTTTCATCTGGCGCGGCAATGGTTTTGGCGAGGCGTCGATGCAAACGCGGCCGGTGCGCCCGGCGACCGCCCTGCTAACGCGGCCCCCAGCGCGACGATCAACCGGCCGGTGCAGATCGGTTTGATCTTGGCCGGATGGTTATTGGCTGCCGGCGTTGCTTGGGCCGACGATTCGCCCGCCGCGCACAGCGAAAGCGCCGAATCTCCGATCTACCGCGTTCTGATCCCCATCGACGCCGAGAAGAATCCGGCGGGCGGAAAAGTGTACGTGCCCGAGCCGCTCTATCAAACGCTGTTCCGCCGCTCGGCGTCGGCCAAATCGCCGCAACAATGGTTGATCCGCCGCGCCGCGTACCGAGGCGTCCTCGCCGCCGACGCCGCATCCGGCCGGCCGGCCATCGATTTGCTGCGGGCTCAATACGACGTGCAGACGTTTGCCCGAGGCGTTCAAGTGCGAGTGCCCTTAGGCGGCGAAGGTGCGACGGTTTTAGAAGATAGCTGTCTGCTGGAGGGCCGAGCCGTCAAACCCGAGTGGTCGCCCGATGCGGCGGCGATGATCTTTCCCATCGCCGAACCCGGCGAGTATCGGCTGGAGATTTTTCTTCGGCCGACGATCCGCAGCATCGGCGGGCCGTCGGGCATCGATCTGGCCATTCCCTGCGTGCCAAACGCGCGATTGTCGCTTCAACTTCCCGACGAAGCGCCGGCGGTCGAAGTGCCCTCGGCGTGCGGCGAGGTTGTTTTGGAAAAAAACCCGCCGCGGCTGGCGGCCGAACTCGGTCCGACCGATCGCCTGACCGTATGCTGGCATGAGCGGATGCCGTCCGGAGCGATCGGGCCGTCGATCGAAGCGGAACAGTTGTTCTGGCTGAAGGCGCGGCCCGGTTCGGTGGTCATCGCCGCTAAGTTCACGCTGAACGTGCCGGAAGGCGAAATCCAACAAATGCGGCTTGCTCTCGATCCAAGGTTGCGGCTGCTTCCTTTTTCGGGCGACGATCCGCCCGCGGTGCAACTTGGGCCCGAGTCGGGCCAGTCGCGGCTGCTGGCGCTGCAATTTTCCCAACCGGTTTCGGGCCGGATCGTCGTCGAAGCGACGTTTCTGCTGAGCGGGGCCACCGGCGTTGGCAAGTTCCGCTTGCCCCGCATCGAATTGCTCGACGCCCGCACCACGCGGCGTTGGATGGCCGTAAGCGTCGATCCTTCGCTCGAACGCGAAGAACAGCGCAAACAGCCGTTGGAGGTCGTGGCCGTCGCCGATTTTCTGAAGGCATGGGGGCCGGCCGACGCCCGTCCGCACGCCGTTTATCATCTGCCTACGGAAGAAATCGACTGGACCATCGCCACCCGGCCGCAGGAACACCAGACCGCCGCGGACCAAACCTTGTCGCTCGGCTGCCGTGCAGATCGCGTTGACGTGGTCTTCGAGGCCGATGTCGCGACCGCCTCGGGATACCTGTTCCAACATCGGCTCACTGCTCCGCCCGATTTGAAGATCGAGAGCGCCGCGGTCCTCGAAGCAGGCGTCGAACGCGCCAGCCGATGGTCGCGCGATGCCGACGGATCGGCGACGATCTTCCTCAACAGCGCCGTCTCGGGCGAGCAGAAAATCACCCTGCGCGGACAATTGCCGATCGAAGCCGGCAAGCCGTGGCCGCTGCCTCTGGTGCGGCTCGAAGGTTGCGGGCTGCGCACGGCGACCATTCGATTGTTTCGCGATCCTTCCACAAAGGTCGTCATTCGCGGCGGACCGCCCCAGAGCATCGCCGAAACAGCGCCGGCCGACGCCGACATGCCGAAACTGGGGCGACTCGAAGCCGCATTCGTCTGGGACGGTTCGCAGATGCCGCCGGTCACGGTCACGGTTGAACCAACACGTCCCAAGAGCGCCGGCCGAGAAAAGGCTGCCGTGCCGCCGCTGGCCGGCTCGAAACCAGCGCCCGAGCCGCCGATGGATTTGCATTCTTTCGAGGCCGAAGCGCCGCGTCCGACGCTCGACGGTCCGCCGGTGCAGCGAGATCGGTTTCTGCCTCGGTTTCTGTTTGCGGCGGGGCTTGTCGCGCTGGGGATTTTGGCCGCCGCGGCGGCGAGTCGCCCGGCGTTGGTCGCCCCGATTCTGGCCCACCCGCATGCCGTCGGCGTCATTTTTGGGCTAGCCTGGTGGTTGTGGCTTGTGCCGAGCGTTCTCGGGTTGGTCATCGCGCTGGCTTGCACTCTGGCCGCCGGCCGACAGCGGATGCAGGCGATGAAAAAAGCCTCGGCACGGTGCTAGCAGTGGGCGCATGTATAGACAAGCCGGCGGCACGACGCGCTTTCGTTGATTGGCTCTCCGGTAAATAATGTCGCAATTGCCGGGGGCTAATAGCCCCCGGAAGGTGCTTGGATTAGAGATTTTGCTCCGGGGGCTGTTAGCCCCGGCTATCCACCCGCTAAACGGCGGTGCGAAATGCGGTCGAAAAACCCGCCGCAGTTCGTATTGGTGAATTTTCGCCATTATGTTACCGTATGGCCCCGTTGGCGAGCAGACCGCAAGAAGCGGTGGAAAAACGCCGCTCGCCCCGAGGGCGGACGCTTGCACAAGCGTTCGGGATGAGTGTGATGGGCCGACAAGGAAGGAGGCCGGCATGCAATCCGACCAGAAACAAGAAGTGCGGGTGCGGATTCGCTGGATGATCCGCCGCGACATGCCCGAGGTGTTGGCCGTCGAGGCCGAGTGTTTTGAATTCCCCTGGCTCGAAGAGGATTTTATTCGCTGCCTGCGTCAGCGCAACTGCATCGGCATGGTGGCCGAACACGACGACCGCGTCGTGGGCTTCATGATCTATGAGTTGCACAAAAATCGCATCCACGTGCTTAACTTTGCCGTCGCCCAGCGCTATCGCCGCAGCGGCGTCGGCAGTCAGATGCTTGCCAAGCTGACCGCCAAGCTCTCGCCGCAGCGTCGAAACCGCATTCTGCTCGAAGTGCGCGAGACGAATCTGGGCGCTCAGCTTTTCTTTCGCGAAAACGGCTTTCGGGCCGTCTCGGTGCTGCGCAGCTACTATGCCGACACGCCGGAAGACGCTTACGTGATGCAATTTCGCTATCGGCCCGAGCGCCAAACGGCCGAGCCGGAACGCCGCGTCACGCGGCTGGCCGGATAAACGGTTACATCGGAGCGTGCGGCCGGCGCATCAACGCGGCGAGCAAGCACGCCGGCTAAACAAAACACCATGTTGGACTTTTTCCCCGCGTGGTGAAAAATGCGGCCTAGGAAGCAGCTTCGGCCGCGGGCTTGCGGCCGATGTCCATGCCTTCGCCGAAATAACGCTTGCGGGCCTCGGGATTCGCCAGCACTTCGTCGGGGTGGCCGTGGCACAAAACCTTGCCTTTGTCGATCACATAGCTGCGGTCGGTGATTTGCAGCGTCTCGCGAACCTGGTGGTCGGTAATCAGAATCGCAATTCCCTCGTCGCGCAGCCGGCGGATGATCTTCTGAATGCTCGCGATCGTGACCGGGTCGATGCCCGTAAAAGGTTCGTCCAGAAGAATGATTTTAGGATTCGAGACCAGACAGCGGGCGATTTCCAACCGCCGCCGTTCGCCGCCCGACAGCGACAGAGCCAACGATTTTCGCAGCCGTGTGATGTCGAACTGTTCGAGCAACTCTTTGCAGCGGCGCAGCCGAGTTTTACGGTCGAAGTTCAACAGTTCCATGACGCCCAACAAGTTTTTTTCAACGGTAAGCTTCCGAAAGACGCTCGACTCTTGGGCCAGATAGCCCATGCCGCCGTCGCGGGCCCGCTGATACATCGGCCAATCGGTGATGTCGACCCCGCCAAGCCGCACCTTGCCGGCATTGGGCACGATCATGCCGCAAGTCATGCGGAAGCTAGTGGTTTTTCCCGCCCCGTTGGGTCCCAGCAAACCGACGATCTCGCCGCGATCGACGCGGAACTCGACTCCGTCGACCACGCGCCGCGAACCGTAGTCCTTCACCAGTCCTTTGACTTCGAGCATGAGGTAGGGATTAGGGGGTAGGGGCTAGGGATTAGGGGCAAGGAATCGACGGTAATTGATCGCCTAACTGACAACTGACAACTGACGACTCTACCGCACAAACCCCATGCGGGCGAAATTCGGGAAAAACGGAAACGGCACATTGACGTAGGGCACTTTGTTCCACGAATGCGGCCAGTAAATGAACATCGCTTTGCCGATCAACAGTTCGCGCGCGACGGCGCCCCAGTACCGGCTGTCTTTGCTCCGGGCGCTGTTGTCGCCTAGGGCGAAAAACTCTTCGGCGTTCAAGACATAATCGGCGTAGCCTTCGTCGGCGTTCTGCGGTCCTTGGTGATGCGACTCGGACGGCGGCCCCTGCAACGCCTTGGCGATGTAATAAAGGTCGCGAAACAGGGCCAGGCGGCTCAGCCGAACTTTGGCCCCCGCCGAGGCGATGCCGACCGGGGCCAAATCGCTCTCGTCCGGCAGCGTGTTGTTCAGGTTGTCGTAGGTCGTCAGCGAATCGAACTCGACCGTGTCGCCGTCGACCCATAAACGCAGTTCGTTGTCGCAGTTCGAGAAGCGAATTTGGTGACGGCCGGGCCCGCGGACGGCGGTCGCCGCCTTGGGTTGGAACTTGGCCATGTCCCGGCCGCTAATCGAGAGGGCCGCTTGGCCGGTGGCCGCGTCGATGCGGCATTGAAACTGCCGCCCGCCCTTGCGCAGCTCGAAAATCAACGCGCCTTCGCTGCTTTCAAGCTCGACGGCGCATTGCAGCGCCAGATCGCCCACCCAATACTCGCCCAGGCTGTCCGGACGCGGCTTACGGCTTGGAATAAAGCCCTTGCTGGGCTCGTTGTTCGTATCGTAGGCGGTGAAGTCGGTGATCCATTGCGGCTCGACGTGCGGGGCCGAGCCGTCGCGACGCCCCTCGGCGGCAAGCCACTGAGAAAACGACGGCGTCAGATGACGGTATCGGAGCCATCGCTCGCCGTCGGCCGCGCCGTCGCACTGAAACGTCGTATCATCGTCGCTGCTCCACATGCCGGCCGTGCCGCCGTCGGCAGCAAGCTCCGCCTGCCAGCGAACCGGCCAGCCGTCTTTGGCGATCTGCGGCATGTAGTCGTTGTCGAACACCGGCTGGAGCATCGCCAGCAGCTTTTCGGGCGGTTTTCTCGCAATCCGAAACTCGCCCTCCTGCCCGCGGCGTATCCACAGGTCGCCGTGCTGAATGCGGACCGTTTCGCCGGGCAAACCAACCAGGCGTTTGATGTAATTGGTCCGTGCGTCGCCCGTCGCATCGCCGGGAAATTTGAACACAAACACGTCCCAACGCCGCGGATCGCTCCACTGATAGGCCAGCTTGCTCACCAGAATGCGGTCGCCGTTGTACGAAGGCTCGTCCTCCAGCGAGGCTGCGTAGCGGCACATCGGGCACGTGCCCGCGATTGTCCGATACCCCCGGCTTCTGAGGGCGCCGTTGCTGCTATCGACCTCTTCGCTCGCGCTGACCTGATAGGGGTTGCCGCATTCGGGACACGCCAAATCTTTGTGCCGCCCCATCAACGTAGGGGCCATCGAGCCGGTGGGAATCACAAACGCCTCGGCCTCGAACGTGCGGAACAAAAAGGCCAGCATAAACGCAATCGCGACCGACTCGATCGTCTCGCGAATCGCCGCGGAAGAAGGAAGATGATGCGGGCCGGCGTTGGCGGCCGCCGATTCGGCAGGTTTTTGGGCGGCGTCGCAACGCGGCGTCAGGCGGAAAGGCTGTTGTTTGCTCATTCAGGCGATGGTGTTAAAAAAATCAAGGGGCTTGGTGCATTTCACGCACTCTACGTTTAACGAATATACCGGATTCTGAGCAAATTCGGAACGTGAAAACTGCTTTGGCCCCAGACGCGAATGGATGCCGACGGAATCGCCGCTAACGGTTTGCCCATTAACCACTTAGCGTCGACCGCACCGCGGCCGGGCCAAGTGCGGCTGTCTTCGGAAACGGGGCTGTTGTCGCCCAGCACATAGTATTCATACGCCCCAAGCCGCACCGGCGGTTCGCCCCGACGACCGCGGCCGAGCGGCTCTGTGTAATAAATATCGCGATAAATCCGCAACTCGCGGACCTCGGCCTCGATGCCCTGGGCCCCGATGGCCAACGAGCTGGACGGGGACGGCGAGGGCGACCGATCGTACGGCTGCGTCAGAAGCGTCCGGCCTTCGATGGCCAACAGAAACTGCTGATCGACCAGCGACGCCTCGACCAGCCGCTCTGCACGGCCGGCAGGCACTGCGCCCGCGGCGCCGGGAATCGGCCGATCATTGCGAAAGGCCTGATAGTGCGGTCCGTCTGCGTCGAGTTGCAGCCGTGCTTCAAAATGATCGCTCCCGTCGAGCATTCGGACGCAAAACACGCCGCGGCCGGAAATCGCCTTCAATCGGAACGAAACCCTCAGGTCGGCCACCGCGTGAACGTCGTCCTCGCGGCGCGGCAGCCCGGCGTCGTAGCCGCAGAGATCGGAGACCAGCGCTTCCACTACACTGCCGTCCGCTTGGCGCCGCCCGTGATGATAAACGAGCCAA
>CAYMQL010000001.1:9222-31120 GCA_964392255.1 uncultured Planctomycetaceae bacterium
GGTCGCTGGAATTCGGCGAAGCGGAATAGCGAAAACACCGCTCGCCGACGCTCCATCGGCCGTCGCCCGACTCGGCTTGCCAACGGGCCGGAAGCGCAGGCGCGAGCGTCGGCTGAAAATCGGCGTCATGCACCAAAACGCCCAAAGCCCTCTGTTGTGCGAGATTTTTTCGCTGCACGCGACCGTCTGCATAAACGTCGCCGCGACGAATTTCGATCGATTCGCCCGGCAAACCGACGATCCGCTTGACGAACATCCGGTCGGCCTGCGGCGAACATCGAAAGGCGGCGACCTCCCATCGTCGCGGCGGGCGAATTGCAAACGCCGCGCGATCGATCAGAACGCGGTCGCCCTCGGCCGCGGGCAGCGACGCCAAATCGTTGGCCGCATAGCCGCAATTCGGACAAGCGGCCCAAGCGGCCGGACGCCGAGCGTCGGCGTCGCAGGCGAATCGCCATCCGCAATCGCGGCAGACGACGCTGCGATGTGCGCCCAGCAAGGTTTCGGCCATTGAGCCGCCCGTTACGCAATACGGCGTCCACAGCCCTCCGAGCAGCCACGTTTCGACCAGCAAGGCAAGCACGACGGCCTGGACAAAAATGCGCAGACAAACCGGCAAGGCTTTCGAGCAGCAGTGTGGAGACGCGGCATTCAACGTCATAGGCAATCGCATTGCCAAGATGTTGACGAAATCTCGGCGAATCGACAACACCAATAACAATTCCTTTGGGGGGGCGTCTGTCGAAATTGCCTGAATCGTCCCCCCCAACGTGAGCTAGATTTGAGTGTTAGAATCCGACCGCTTGAATCCGACCGCTTGGTTTGGGCCAACAATTCCATGCGCCACAAGAATCCAAACCAGAACCGACGCGAATCCTGCCGCTTTCTTGTCGTCGATACTCTGCAACGCTGCGAGTTGCAGGTCGGCGAGGAGTTGCTGTCGGCGAGGATGCTCGACGAGTCGGCCGGCGGTTTCGCCGTGTTGGTCGAGCATCTGGCGGGCCTGAGCGTGGATCAGACGGCCCATCTGCACACCGCGGCCGGATGGTTCAAGGTTCGCGTAGCGAATCTGACGGAGATCGAGCCAAGCGAGGACGACGCGACGGTTGAGGCCGAAACGTCGGGCCCTTGGTTTCGGCTGGGGCTTCAGCGACTTGGCGAGGCGCCGCCGCCCGAGCCTCCCGCGGTTTCGCCGCTGTCGGGAATCTTTCGTCTGCGGGGCGGCCGCTGGCGTCCGCCGCACGAAGTGCCGTGGGTCTTGGGCGTCTGCCTGGCCGTTTCCGTCGTGGCGATTCCGGCCGTTGTGATTACGGCGCTTTGGTACGCGGGTCATACGCGCGGCAAATGGCTGCCGCAAAAGGTCGACGCCCTGCCGGCAAGATTGACGCCCGGCCAGTGGGCCGAACAAGTCTTGCCCGACGACGGACGCTTGCCTTTCAATTTCGACGGCGCTCCGAAGTCTATGCAATCCCTGTCTCTGTCGGGCCAGCGGTTGGCCAACACGCTGCGCCGTTTGCCGGGCGCGACGCCGCTCGAGTTGCCCGAGGTGGCCGATCTGCTCGAATTGACCGCCGATCAACGAAAGAAAATCGCCGATATTGTTGAATCCGCATTCCAGGCGATGCGCGACCTGGACAACACGTTGGCAGGCGGGCAACGGCAACACATCGCAGAATATCGCGACCAGTTGCACGAAGACGCCCTTCGCGAGGCGCTCGGGCTGCTGACGGCCGAGCAGCGCAGCCGCTGGGACGAGCTCATGGGCATGCGGCAATCTGATGCCAAGGACGTCCGCAAGTAGTATGGCTTGGGTGACTCCACATTATGACGCGAGACGACGACGCTGCGAGCTAACGGTTGTGGACGCCCGGCGTATTCTCAGGCAGGCGAGTCCTATCGCCCAGCCCCCCCTATTGCCAACGCAAAACCCGCCGCCATACAAAGTGCAGGATGCGTCCCTTAGTGATGATCGGCTGATCGCGAATGACATTGCCGTCACCAGCCAAACGGAGTAGTATTAAACTATTGCGATTGGGTTGTCGACGCTGATTGTCGGGGGAAGAGGAGCGGCATGTTTGGACTGTGGCGCAAAGTGACGGCCTCGCTATTGGTGGCTCAGCTTCTGACAGGCTACTGCTGCGCACATCACGCGGGTTTATGCGACGCGTCTGTCCAATTCGGTTCGACGCCCGGGGCAACCGTAGCGGATCGTCCAGACTCAGATTGTCTTGGCGAATCACCCGAACAGAATCACCACGGGCACCAGGGCTGTCAGATTGGATCGTGTTCGGCCACGCTGCTTAACCGGGTTATCAGCGTTCCCATCCAGCCTTCACAAGATGTCGCTGTGTCACTGCATGGCGATCTTCCCGCGTTGATCGGAAATCCTTCCGAACAACAATCTACCCAGCCGGATGGGCTTCTGTTGCCGGTCCGGCTTCATCTCATCAATCAAGTCCTGCTGATTTGATTGCGCAATCTTGTTGAATTGCTCTGTGGCTGATGCTGTGCGCAGCATCAGACATCGCGTCGTCTCTCGATCTTGCGCTATCCGCTTTCCGCGATTGAAAAGCGAGGTTGAGCCGAGGAGCGAAGTCGGTGAAGCCCCATACGGTTCATACCGTACAGGGCAACTCCAATACCACGATACTTGCAGGACAAAGACCATGAACGTTCATTTCTTTCAACGATTCTTGCCGCAACGACGGCAATGGCGGCTCGTGGCAGTCATTCCACTCACAGTTGTCGGATTAGTGATTGCCTCGTTCCGGCTTCCGCAAATCCAGCAAATGGCTGCCGTCACTCTTGGCAACAGCAGCCAATCCCATGCGGTTGAAGATAGCCATGCCCACGAAGCGAAGGCCGCCGACCCGCACGGGCATGAGGATGAGGGAAAGGACGCCGACGGACACAATACGGTAGTGTGTGACCACGACAAGAATACCGCTGATGCGCACGGTCCAGAAAAACCCTCGTGCGAAGAGTCCGGGCATTCAGATGGGCATTCAGAGACGGAGGCTGCCGACGCCAAACACGATGAAGTCCCCAACGTTAAGCTGAGCACTGCCGCACAGGAAAACATTGGTCTCCGGTTGGCAAAAATTGAGCTTCGACCGTTTGACCGGACTATTACCGTGCCGGGGATTATTGTGGAACGGCCGGGAAGAACCACAACTCAGGTCGCCGCGCCGCTGACAGGAGTGATTACGCGAGTCTGGCCCATGCAAGGCGAAACCATAACTCCCGGCCAGCCGTTGTTTGATCTCCGATTGACGCATGAGGAAGTCGTCGAGTCTCAGGCGGAGTTCCTGCGGATTGCCGAGGAGCTGGACGTGGTTCAACGAGAAATTACGCGATTGGAGCAGGCAACCGCCGACGGTGTAATCGCCGGCAAGAGGATGTTGGAACGCATGTACGAACAACAGAAGTTGCAGGCGGCGCAACGGTCTCAACAACAGAAGCTCCTGTTGCATGGGCTAACGCCGCAGCAGGTCGATGGCATTCTGAGCAGCCGCACGCTCTTGAGCAGCATCACCATTTCCGCGCCGGCACAGGATGATCAGGCAACCGCCAACGCAACAGCCAAGGACGAGGGACAGCGGCTTCTTCAGGTGCAGGAGCTGAAGATCGAAAAAGGCCAGCATGTCAGAGCCGGCGATCCGCTTTGCGTGTTGGCTGACCATTCCAGACTGTTTGTGCAAGGAAAGGCGTTCGAGCAGGACGCTTCGGTGCTGGACAAGGCGATTGCCAACAATTGGCGAGTGTCTGTTGTGAGCAACACTAGCGGCCAAGGGCGACAGATCGTGCCCGAACTGTCTCTTCTCTATGTCGCCAACAAGGTCGAAACCGACACTCGCGCCTTTCTATTCTACGTGCAGTTGTCCAACACGGTGGTCCGAAACAACCAGACCGACGACGGCCATCGCTTTTCAGCTTGGCAATTCAAGCCGGGTCAACGAGTGGACATCCTGGTGCCCATCGAACGCTGGACTGATCGGATCGTTCTGCCGGTCAATGCCGTCGTCCAAGATGGACCGGAGACTTATGTCTTCGAGAAGAACAATGGCCAGTTCGACCGTCGCACGGTACGAGTGGAGTATCGAGATCAATACTCAGCAGTAATCGCCAACGACGGCGCCCTGACGCCAGGCAAGATGGTGATCACTTCCGGCTCCTATCAAGTTCATCTGGCCATGAAGAACAAGGCGGGCGGCGCCCCCGATCCCCACGCGGGACACAACCACTAATCACAGCAGCAAAGGCCGCATAGAGTTTGCGCCGATTGCGGAGACAACCACGCCATGCTGAACGCCATCATACGTTTTTCATTGCACTATCGTGTGCTAATCATCGCTGCTGCATTGCTGGTGCTCGGCTATGGCGGATGGCAACTCTATCAGTTGCCCATCGACATGTTTCCCGATCTGAACCGGCCTCGCGTCACCGTGATGACGGAGGTGCCGGGCATGGCGCCCGAAGAAGTCGAGACGCTGGTGACGTTTCCGATGGAATCGGCGCTGAATGGCGCAACGGGCGTCCAGGCCGTCCGCAGTTCTTCCGGCGTCGGCATCTCGGTGATCAATGTGGAGTTCAACTGGGGCAGCGACATCTATGTGGCTCGACAGGTCGTTGCCGAAAAGCTCTCGCTGGTGGCCGACCGACTCCCCCCAGGCATTAAACCCCAGTTGGCCCCGATCTCGTCCGTCATGGGGCAGATAATGATTATCGGCCTGTGGAGCGAGGGCGACAAAACCAGCCCGATGGAACTCCGAACGCTGGCCGACTGGGTGGTTCGGCAGCGGCTCCTAACGATTCCCGGCATCTCGCAGGTGTTTGCGATGGGCGGCCAGCGCAAGCAGTTCCAAGTGCTCGTCAATCCCGACTTCATGCTCTCCTTCGGCGTCACGTTGCAGGAAGTGGAAGCGGCCCTTCAGAAATGCAACAGCAACGCGACGGGCGGCTACTTGGACGGCCAAGGACCGAACGAGTATCTGGTTCGTTCGATAGGACGGCTGAAATCGATCGAAGACCTGCGAAAACTGGTGATCAAGTCGCGAGGCGGACGCCCGGTATTGCTGGCGCAAGTGGCCAAGGTGGTCGAAGGACCGGAAGTGAAGCGGGGGGACAGTTCGGCCTTTATCCGGCAAGAAGACGGAACGTTCGCGGGCGGCCCTTGCGTGATCCTGACCATCAACAAGCAGCCGGAAACCGATACACGGCACTTGACCGAGCAGGTTACGAACGCCCTGGCGGAACTCAAATCTTCATTGCCTCCCGACATCCGCATGGCCCCGCAGTTGTATCAGCAGAAGCAGTTCATCGACCTGGCTATTGCAAACGTGATTGCGGCCTTGCGAGACGGCGGCATTCTGGTGGCGGTGATCCTGTTCGTTTTCCTGCTGAACTTCCGCACGACTTTCATTACGCTCACGGCCATACCGCTTTCTATCGTGGTTACCGGACTCGTCTTCAAGTGGTTCGACATGTCGATCAACACCATGACCCTGGGCGGTCTGGCCGTGGCGATCGGCGAACTCGTGGACGACGCCATCGTGGATGTCGAGAATATCTTCCGTCGATTGAAAGAGAATCTCCATAGCGCCGAGCCAAGATTGCCGCTGTTGGTCGTATTTCAGGCCAGCGCCGAAGTTCGCAATTCCATTGCCTTCAGCACGCTGATTATCGTCCTGGTGTTCATTCCGCTGTTCGCCCTCAGCGGAATGGAAGGTCGGCTCTTCACGCCGCTGGGAATCGCATATATCGTCTCGATTCTGGCATCGTTGGTTGTCTCATTGACGGTAACGCCCGTTCTGTCGTATTGGCTTTTGCCCAATTCCCGCGTCACAGAGCGTGAGAAGGACAGCTTCGTGCTGCGGGGGCTAAAATGGCTCGCCGCGCGAGTGATCGGCTTCAGCCTGCGTAGGCCCAAGCCGATTCTCGCCGCAGCCGTTCTGGCCGTCGTCATCAGTGGAGCGGCCATGCTGCGAATGCAGAGCGATTTTATGCCGCCGTTTGACGAAGGCGTTGCTCAGATCAATGTGCTTCTGCCTCCGGGAACGGCGATCCAGCGTTCCAAGGAGGTGGCCGAGATGGTCGGACGCCGACTACAGAAAATCCACGGCGTTCAAACATTCGTTATCCGAACGGGTCGCGCGGAACTCGACGAGCATGTGATTGGAGCGAACATGAGCGAGGTCATCGTTGGCTTCGATCCCAAGAGTGAGCGCAGCCGTGAAGAAGTGCTCGATGATATTCGCGAGGCGATGGCCGACATCCCCGGCATCGTAACCAGCGTCGAGCAGCCGTTGGCGCACTTGATCTCGGCCATGCTCTCCGGCGTCCAGGCGCAGGTGGCGATCAAGTTGTATGGAGACGACCTCGATGTGCTGCGAGCAAAGGTCAAGGAAATGCAGAAGGTCGTCCGCGCGGTGCCGGGCATAAAAGACCTCATGCCCGAACCGCAAACCTCGATACCGCAACTGCGGATCGAGTTGGATCGGGATCAGCTTGTGCGATATGGACTGACGCCGGGCGACGTGAATGAGGTTATCGAGACCGCCATGCACGGGATAGTCGTCTCGCAAGTGCTCCAAGGACAGCGGACATTCGATCTGTTTGTGCGATTTGATGAGCCATACCGCGAGAATCTCGACGCGCTCAGTCGAATGTCGCTCGATCTGCCAGACGGCGGCTCAACATCCCTTGGTTCCGTTGCTTCCATCTATCAGGCGGACGGCCCCAACACCATCCATCGAGAACAGGTGCGCCGGCGGATCGTTTTGCAGTGCAACACCGCAGGCCGTGGACTAGTGGACGTCGTGCGAGACATCCAGGCACGGTTGAAACCGATCCAAGAATCATTGCCAACCGGCTACTTCATGGAGTACGGCGGACAGTTCCAAAGCCAGCAATCGGCATCACGGATGATCGCCCTTTTGTTCATCCTGTCGCTGGCCGGCATGTTCCTGGTGCTTTACTCCATGTTTCGTTCCGTTAGCTTTTCACTACAGATTATGGCCGCGTTGCCGATGGCCTTCATCGGCGCGGTGGCCGCCGTTGTCGTCACCGGGCAAACATTGACGATCGCAAGCATGGTGGGCTTCATCTCGCTGTGTGGAATTGCCACGCGAAATGGAATCCTCTTGTTGGACCATTATCTCCATCTCGTAAGGCATGAGGGGGAAACCTGGTCTAAGGAGATGATGGTTCGCGCCGGGCAGGAACGCTTGGCGCCCGTGCTGATGACCGCGTTGACGGCCGGCATCGGACTGGCGCCTCTGGCAATGGCCGCAGGGCAGCCGGGCAAAGAGATCCTCTACCCTGTCGCAACGGTCATCATCGGTGGACTCATCAGCAGCACACTCCTTGAGTTTCTCGTGCGTCCGGCCCTGTTTTGGACGCTTGGGCGAAAGGCAGGACATCATCTTGTCGAGCAGCGTTGCACTGAAGCGGAGTTGCACGACGCCGACTTGACGTAATGGATTCCACAAATAAGCGGACAGCAAAGATTTCCCAGCTTGCCTAGTCGTCACTGGTGTGAAGAATTCAAAGACGCACAATCCGCATCACCGATACAACTGATAAGACTGGACTCTCGGCGCAAATCCACCTAATTTGCGCCGTTGAGACGGCCACAGAAGTGTTTGCCCCAGAATCAAGACAGGAAGGTCTTGAAAATGATAGCCAAATGGATTGTTGGCATGGCCTTGATCGGGCTATTGCCGAGTCTTGGCGCGGCTCAGCAGCCGGAACTGCCTGTTCCATCGCCTCAACCCGGCAGCGATCTACGAATCACCACCAAAGGCCAGCCCGCGCCGCTGCCCGCCAATCAGCCGCCGCCTCTGTCTCCCGTCGAGCCGGCCGCGCCAGCCGGCATGACGTTGGCCGAATTGGAAGACATGGCTCTAAGGTGCAATCCCACCGTGGCCCAAGCGGCACAGCGCGTTGCGGGCCTGCGGGGACACTGGGTTCAGGTGGGGCTTTATCCGAATCCCGTTGCCGGCTACATCGGTGCTGAAATCGGCAACGAAGGACACGCCGGCCAACAGGGTAGCTTCGTCGGCCAGGAGATCGTCACCGCCGGAAAACTCGGGCTCAGCCGGAATGTGGCCGAGCAGGAGATCCGCCAGGCCGAATGGATTTGGCAGGCGCAACGACAGCGCGTGTTGACCGATGTGCGGCGCACCTTCTACGACGTGCTTATTGCTCAGCGTAAGATGGAACTGACCGAGCAACTGCTTCGCATCGGCGAAGAAGGCGTCCGGTCTGCCGAAGCCTTGGTAAAAGCCAAGGAAGCGGCCCGCGCCGACACCTTGCAGGCGCATATCGAGGCGGAATCCGCCAGAGTCATGCTGGGGAGAGCCAAAAACCAACACGCAGCCGCATGGCGCAGTTTGGCTGCCGTCGTTGGGGCCGCGAACATGCCGCCGCAACGATTGGCGGGCGAGGCATGGGACGGATTGCACGATCTAACCTGGGAAGACACCTATAACCAACTCTTGGCCGAGAGTCCGCAGCTTGCTGCCGCCCGAACCGGCGTTGCCCGCGCTCAGGCGACCGTGAATCGAGAATGTGCCCAACGTGTGCCGAATATCGATCTGCAAGCGGCGGTTCAATACGACAATGCCACCAAGAATACCTTTGCGACGGTCCAGGCCGGCGTGCCAATTCCGTTCTTCAACCGAAATCAGGGAAACATCAGCAAGGCGCAGGCGGAACTGATGGCAGCCCAAAACGAAGTGCAACGGGTGCAACTGGATTTGCAGCAGCGATTGGCCGCCGTATTCGAGCAATACACGAGTGCCCGCTACCAAGTCGAGAAGTACAGCGGCGACATCCTGCCCAGCGCCAAGGCGTCGCTTGATCTGGCCAATAAGGGCTATCGACAGGGCGAATACAATTATCTTTTCCTGCTTACGGCCCAGCGGACCTACTTTCAGACGAACCTGGTCTATCTGGACGCCCTCCGTGAACTCCGCACCGCCGCGACGGCGATTGAAGGCAACCTGCTCAGCGGCAGTCTCCAGGCAGGCGATGCCGGCGATGGCGCACCATGAGAACGAAGAAGGGAAATATAAATATCAAATCAAGAGGGAGCTGCACCGCACCCGGCGGGAGTGTTGATTAATCTACAGGGGCCTGAAGCCGCAGCAGCACGATCTCGGGCGGGCAATTCCAGCGAACCGGAATGTCGCCCGAAAGACCGCGGCTGACCTGCAAAACCGTGGGCCGAACGTAGTACACGCCTGAAATGTGCCGCACGCCGCGATACGTCGGCGAGAAAATCGCGCCCAGCGGCGGAATGCAAATCTGGCCCCCGTGCGTGTGGCCGGCCAGCATCAAATCGGCATTTTGTCGCCGAGCCCAGCCCAATTGGTCGGGCGTGTGGGCCAGGACGATCCGAAAGGTCTCGGGCAGCACACGGAGCGTCTCGTCGGGCGCGGCGCCAAAACACGGCCGCTCGTTGCCGCCGAGAATGATCGGCACGCCATTGACCGCGATTTGCAGCCAGCGGCCGCCCAAATCGGTTAGTCCATTTTCGACCAGCGTGCGCCGCAGCCGGTCGAAATCAATGCGGTGATCATGATTGCCGAGGATGAAATACGCGCCATGCCGCGCCGAAAGTCGCCCGAGCGTGTCGGCGATCCAGTCGAAACAACGCGCCCGGTCGAGAAGGTCGCCGGTAAGGCAAACCAGATCGGGCTGAAGTTCGTTGGCGATCCGCACCACTTCGCGGAAGTACGCCTTGCCCACATAACCGGTGAAATGCACGTCGGACAGGTGTACGATTTTCAGCCCGTCGAGCGCCGTCGGCAACCGGGGCAACGCGACGGTCCGCTCGGTGACGTCGAGTTGCAGGATTTCGTTTTTCGGCAGCCGAGCAAGCCAATGGTGGTGCAATTCGGCGGGCTCTTTTGCGGCCGAGTTCATATCGAGCGCCGCCCGCCGCCTTTTTTCAGACCGAAGCAGCGCCGGCCTGCGGTCGGCGAAGCGAATCCACGCGAGCCGCACAAGCGTGATCGTGGCAATGGCCCAACACACGGCCGCGTAGACGCTCAGCGGCGCGGCGAGTTCGCCCGCTCGCGAAAACCATTGCCACACGACGAGAAGCGGCAAGGCCGCCATGCAGGCGAAGCCGCCGAGCGTGCCGGCCTTGATGATTTTATGCGAGATGCCCAGGGCGTGCAGCCGATTGACCAGTCCGATCCACAAAAAGCCGTGACCCACGAGGGCGAAGATCAGCGGAAGAAAACCCATCGACTACCTTTGCGCCACGGGCCGCGGCGAGTTGATAATCAGCTCGGCGGCGCCGATCAGTTGGTCGAGCCGGAACGGCTTGTAGAGAACCGCCTGCAAACCGGCCTGACGCGCCTTGACGATCGAATGGCCCGGGTCCCAGCCGAATCCGGTCATCAGAACCAAGGGCGCAGATTCCAGAATCTCTTGAAGCTTCAACAGCAGTTCGTAGCCGGTCATGTCGGGCAAACGGATGTCGGCGATGATCACATCGTATTCGCCGTCCGTCAAAGCGCGGACCATCGAGAGGGCCTCGGCGCCGTGATGGGCCGTCTCGACGATGCAGCCGTAGCGCTCCAACAGATTGTGGGCGGCGCTGCGGACGTTTTCGTCGGCGTCGACCACCAGAATGCGCCGCCCGCGCAAAAGCGGCCGCTCCTCGACCTGCATCGCCGCCGGCAGCGCTTCGCTGGGGGCCATTTTTTGACCCACCCGCTGGATCACCTGTTTGATGTCGCGGGCATTTCGCAAAATGCGCTGCAGCCGATCGGCCACTTCCGGTTCGTGGCCGATGTAGCGTTCCATTACGTTGACGGCGTCGTTGAGAATCTCGTCGACCGGCAGCGCGACGGCGCTGTGAATGGCCTCGACGCTTTCGACGGCCGTGGTCAGTTTTTCGGCCGCCAGCAGCTCCAATGTGTTCAACGAAGCGGCCACGTCGCGGGCGAATATCTCCAAAAACTGCAAGTCGCTCTCGCTAAACGCCCGCAACTCGGGACTCTCGACATTGAAGGTGCCGATCACTTTGTCGTGCAGCAACAGCGGGACGGTCAACGAGCTTCGGGCGCCTTCGACGCCCTTCAGATACAGCGGATCTTCGGTGGTGTCTTCGCAGAGATAGCTTTTGCCCGTGGCCGCAACGAAACCCGTCACGCCGTTCTGCTGCGGCAGGGCGAATAGTTGGCGGCCGGCGGCTTCGGGGTCCATGCCCATCGAAAGCAACGGCTCCAACTCCTTGGTTTTTTCGTTCAGAAGCCGCACTTCGACCACGTCGAAATTCAAGAGGTCGCGGGTGAAGTGCAGAATGTTCGATTTTAGCAGCTCGATACGGTCGCCGACCGCCATGTGGGCAATCTCGGTCGGCGACAGGTCGGCCAGTTCGGTGCCGGCCTGGTGAATGGCCGCCATTTTCTGCTGCTGATGCACCTCGTTCGTCACGTCGCGGACGGCCACAATCAGGTGCCGCGGCAGCGCGCCCGGCTCGCGCACCGGAGCGGCGTGGACGTGATAGTAGCGGTTCTCGTTGCTGCGAAGCGTCGAGCTGGTGGCTTGGCCGGTGGCCAAGGCGGTGTGGAAAGGACAGAAATCGGGCCCGAGTATCTCGGGGCTTCCCAACACCGTATAGAAATTAGCGCCGACGACCTGGGACCGCTCCGCCCACTCGCTCAGGCGGCCGTTGCTCCAAATAATCGCGTTGTCGGCGTCTAACAAGACGACGCCGTCGGGCATCCCTTCAAGAATCTGTTCGTTGCGCAGCAGACGGCCGAGTTGCAACGCTTGCTGCAAATAGGCCGAAGAAATGTAAACGCCGGCATACTGCTCCTGCGTCAAATGGGCCAAGGCTTGCAGGGAATCGGCCGCTTGGACCACTTCATGCGACTCGGCGGCATGCGCAAGAAGCTGCTCGGCGTTGTCGCGGGAGTCGCAAACCAGCAGTAGCTTGGGCTTTGCTGTCAATCGAGGGTACTCCGCCGTGCCTGCGTCCGGGCTGCCCCCCTTGTGGACGGACGATGTGCCATGCGTTGTATTATAAGTCACCGCCGGTCGACAAACAATCGCATTGTCGGCCACCTGCCCGTTGTCTTCCATCGGTTCGGCACGATCTGCGCATTGATCGACGTTCCCGCGAAACCCGCCGTTTTTCAGACTCGCTAACTCTTCGCCTTCCGCATGCTCGGCATGTAAGCTACGACCGGACCGGCGAGCGGTCCGCAGGACGAGGCCGTTCTGGAATAGGCCGGGACGCAAATAGCGGCAAACCGATGGCTCATTCGGCACGACCGCTAAGACGCATACGAGGATTTGCGGTTGCGGCGGCTGCGACCGTCGCCCGCTGGAGCCGACAGGCACGGCGGGACGATTTTTAAAGAGGCGGCCGCAGTCGCCCCGCCAACCGGAGCGTTTTTGGCGAATGGACTCGCCTCCTGCAACCATCCTTTTGGGAGGCTCAGAGCATGTGGCGTGCGTTTTTTCTGGCCATCGGCGTGTTTATCATGATTCTAGGGGTGGAATGTCTCGGCGTGGAGCGGGCCAGCCTGCGAATGCGCGACGCCCCGCCGCCGCCCGTTTCGCCGTTCGACACCGGACCCAAAGAGGGTTCTGCAAAACAAGTGGTTCCGCCCACCTGGGCGCCTTGGAGTCTGATGGCCTCCGGCGCGGTGATGTGTCTGTATTCCTTCACCATTCCGCGCCGCGTGGCTGGAAAATAGCGATTGTTGATGGATGATTGTTGATTGTTGATCGAAAGACACCAGAATGAACGATGCTGAACTGGCTGAAAGGACCAAGGCATTTGCCTTGAGGATCATTCGGCTCGTGGCATCTTTGCCCCGGTCGCCGGCAGCCGATGTGCTTGGAAAACAACTGTTGCGATCCGGAACGAGCATAGGCGCCAATTACCGCGAGGCACGCCGCGCACGCTCAAAAGCGGACTTCGCGGCCAAGGTTGGCATTTGTGCGCAGGAATCCGACGAATCACTGTATTGGCTTGAACTGCTGGCTGATTCAGCCATCATACGCCGCCCCTTGCTTGTTCCGCTCTGCCGCGAGGCCGACGAATTGGTCGCTATATTCACCTCAAGCGTAAGGACTGCTCGCCGCAACAAGGCTGTTAATCGCGATTCTTAGCAATCGTCAATCAACAATCATCAATCATCAATCTATGTCCGACTTTCGCATCGAACGCGATTCGATGGGCGAGGTCCGCTTGCCCGCTCAGGCCTACTACGGCGCGCAAACGCAACGCGCTGTGGAGAACTTCGCTATTTCCGGCCGAGCGTTGCCGCGCGAGTTGATCCATGCGCTGGGCTTGGTCAAATGGGCCGCCGCCGGCGTCAATCGCGAACTGGGGCGATTCCAGCAAGTTCTCAATGAGCGACAGATCGACGCCCTTTGGGCCGCCTGCTGCGAAGTGGCCGACGGAAAGCTCGACGACCAGTTCCCCGTCGACGTGTTTCAGACCGGGTCCGGCACCTCGAGCAACATGAACGCCAACGAGGTGATTGCCAATCGGGCGATCGAGCTCAGCGGCGGCGATCGGCTGGCCGCCGCAAAGTCGATCCACCCGAACGATCACGTCAATCTTGGCCAAAGCAGCAACGATGTTTTTCCAACAGCCATCCACGTCGCCGTAGCCCGGGCGATTCGAGAACAGTTGATTCCGTCGCTGAAAAACTGCGGACGTACTTTGGCCGAAAAGGCGTCTGCCTGGAAAGAGATTCTGAAAATCGGCCGGACGCATCTGGCCGACGCGACGCCGCTTTCGCTCGGCCAGGAGATCGGCGGACTGGCGCGACAGTTGGAGCGGTCGACCGATCGCGCCGCGACCGCGGTTCAGGTCCTCTGCGAACTGCCCATCGGCGGCACGGCCGTCGGCACGGGTCTGAACACCCACGCCGAGTTTGGCCGCCGCGTTTGCGAGCTGCTTGCCCGCGAAACCGGCATCCCCTTTGTCGAGGCGGCCAACCATTTCGAGGCCAACGCCCAGCGAGACGCGCTGGTCGAGTGCCACGGCCAGTTGCGCGCCATTGCCGTGTCGCTTTTTGGCGTAGCCAACAACATCCGCTGGTTGGCATCCGGCCCGCGGACAGGTTTTTACGAGATCAAACTGCCGTCGCGCCAGCCGGGCAGCTCGATCATGCCCGGCAAAGTGAATCCGGTGCTCTGCGAGAGCCTGATGCAGGCGGCCGCGCGGGTCGTGGGCAACGACCAGACGATTGCCTTCTGCGGCGCCGCCGGCGGTCAGTTCCAACTGAACGTCATGATGCCCGTCATGGCCGACGCCGCTTTGGAAAGCGTGCGGCTGCTGTCCAACGCGACGGCGGCCTTTACGGACCTATGCCTGAAAAACATGGAGGCCAACGCAGAATCGTGCGCGGCGGCCGTCGAGCGTAGCCTAGCGATGGTGACCGGCTTGAATCCGCTGATCGGCTATGACCGCGCCGCGGCCCTGGCCAAAGAGGCGTTCGCCTCCGGCAAGACGATCCGCGAGCTGTGCCGAGAGAAGAAGATTCTCTCCGACGAGCAACTCGACGCCGCGTTGGACCCGTGGCGGATGACGCGGCCGTCGGCGACATAAAGCCCGCACGTTTCTGCTGCTCTTGGCCGCAGACTGCGTCTCGGCCTTGCAACTAAATCGCCGAATTTCGTTACTGCACCCTCTGTGTTCGAGAGTCTGGCTTTTCTCACGGCGGCGCGGTAGGATGCAGTCATCATGTGAACCGCAGATCGGCAGGCCGGCAGCCGGTCCGGCCTCCCCGTTCTTCCTTCCCAATGTCGCCCGCCCGTCGGGTCCCGCCGAAAAAGGAGCAGAATCGCATGAGTCGCCGTCACGCTTGCTGCAATTATTTATTGATGGCCGCCGCAATGGTCTGTTTCAGAGCCTTGCCTGGGATTGCCGCTGACAAGCCTCCCGAGGTCGAAACCGATCCGGCCGTGCTAACCAAGCTGGAGCGGTTCCAGGACTGGAAGTTCGGGCTGTTCGTCCATTGGGGCATTTATAGCCAGTGGGGATGCGTCGAGTCGTGGCCGCTGGTGGAATCCTCGAAGCGCGCCCGGCCCGACGACCTGCCGGCTTGGATCGAACGCGGCAAAGACCTCAAGCGGTTCGCCGCCGACTACGTCAAGCTGAACGAAACGTTCAACCCTCGCCATTTCGATCCGCAACAATGGGCCGACGTGGCCAAAGACGCAGGCATGAAATACGTCGTGTTTACAACCAAGCATCACGACGGATTCTGCCTGTTCGACACCGCACAGACCGACTATCGCACCACGCACCCGTCTTGCCCGTTCCACACCAACCCGCGAGCCGACGCGGCCAAAGCCGTCTTCGACGCCTTTCGTAAAGAAGGTTTTGGCATCGGGGCTTACTACTCGAAGTCCGACTGGCATCATCCGGGCTATTGGGACCCGACGCGACCGCATCCGAACGGCCGCGCCAACTACGATACCAGAAAAGAGCCCGAACGCTGGGCCGGCTTCGTCACGTTCACGCACAACATCATCGAAGAACTCATGCGCAACTACGGGCCAATCGACATTCTTTGGCTCGATGGCGGCCAGGTCCGCCCGCCGCGCGAGGACATCGACATGCCGGCCATCGCCGTCATGGCGCGGCGGCATCAGCCGGGGTTGATCATCGTCGATCGAACGGTCCACGGGCGTTACGAAAACTACCGCACGCCCGAGCAAGAAGTGCCCGACGAGCCGCTGCCCTACGTTTGGGAAACCTGCATGACGATGGGCGACCAATGGTCGTACAAGCCGAACGACACTTACAAGTCGCCGCGGCGGCTGATTCATCTGTTGGTCGACATCGTCGCCAAGGGCGGCAACTTTCTGCTCAACATCGGGCCCGACGCCGACGGCCGGCTCCCCGAGCCCGCCGTGGAGCGGCTCCAGGCGATGGGCCGCTGGCTCAAAATCAACGGCGAGGCGATCTACGGCACCCGCGCCGTGGCGCCTTACAAGACGGGCCGCGTCTGCCTGACCCGGAAGGGCTCGACCGTGTATTTGATCTATCTGGCCGATGACGACGAAAACGCGCCGCCGGCAACGATTCGCGTGCCGGCGATCGTCGGAGGCAAAAAGGTGCGGATGCTGGGGGTTAAAACACCCGTCCAGTTTTCGTTTGACGCCGACGACGGACTGACCATCGAAATATCGGATAACATCCGCCAAAATCCGCCCTGCGAACACGCCTGGGCATTTGCCGTCGCCGACGCGGATTTGACAACTTCCCAGAAGTAGTTTATTGCGTATATCCAATCGTCGGCGACATCGATTGGCCGGTGATTTGTCCGTTATCGTTCTGAATCACGTCCAACAGGAGCACTATTCATGAGAATTGCCGTAGTCTGCGTCATGCTTGGCAGTCTTTTTGCTCGTTTTGAACCGGCGGCCGCCGCCGACAATGTGCCGCCGGCCGGTTTCACTGCCTTATTCAACGGCAAAGACCTGACAGGCTGGAAGGGACTCATGAAGGAACCGCTGAACAATCCGGCCATGCGGGCCAAGGCCACGCCCGAGCAACTGGCCGCCGCACAAAAGGAAGCCGACGGGGTGATGCGCGGGGGTTGGAGCGTTGAAGACGGCGCGATGGTCTTTAATGGCGTCGGCCGCAGCATCTGCACCGCCAAAGACTACGGCGATTTCGAAATGTACGTCGATTGGAAGCTCACGCCGCACGGCGACAGCGGTATTTATCTCCGCGGCTCGCCCCAGGTCCAGATCTGGGACCCGTACACGAAGCCGACGGAACACGGCAGCGAGGTTGGCTCAGGCGGACTCTACAACAACAAGAATAACCCCTCGAAGCCCAGCACAGTCGCCGATAAGCCCATCGGCCAGTGGAATACCTTTTACATGAAGATGGTCGGCGACAAAGTGACCGTGAAGCTCAACGGCCGGTTGGTCGTCGACAACGTGACGCTAGAGAACTACTGGGAGCGCGACAAGCCGATCTACCGCCGAGGCCCCATCGAGCTGCAAAACCACGGCAATAAACTCTATTTCAAGAACATCTACATCCGGGCCATCGATCCAAATTGAGCATCGCCAAGAACAGCTCGGCTATCGACTACAGCGGTCTGCAACCAGCGATATGAAACTGATTGCCGACCGCTGCAATCCGGCGGTGATGCGACTTCTTCAAACGCGATCCCGAAACAGCACATTGACGGCCCGGAAGGCAGCGCACTCACCCTGTGAGTCAGCGCGCTGCTTCGTGCCGTTTCGCGTTGCGGTTGGTCTTACACCTGTTCGGGCACGACGTACGGCGCCCGATACGCCCGGCTGAGCATCTGGTTCGCCTCGTCGTCGCCGACGAACCGCTCGGCCTTGGCGTCGAACTGAAGCTTGCGTCCGATGCGGCAGGCGGCGTTTTCCAGCTTCATGTCGGCCGCGTCGAACAGATGCTGCTTCATGCCGCCCCAGGCCTCGTAGGCGGCAACATCCTGGCCGAATACATCGACCGGATTGACGAACGAGCCGTCCGCGCCAAGCCGATAGGAGATGTTCGCCAGGTGCGAGAGCACCACCGACCGATGGCCTTCGAGAATCTCGGCGTTTAGGTCTTCGCGTTTGCGGCTGCGCACGCAGTCAATGAAATTGCCGACGTGCCGCGGCGCCAGCCCGGGGTCGAACTCGTTGAGCCCCTCTTCGAGGCCGACTTCTTCCAGCGGTTCGCCCTTGATCTTGCCCTTGGGGTAGAACTTGCCGCCGCGCAGCACGCCCTCGTCGGTGTAGAACTCGTCGGTCACCTTATGTGTTTTTTTGTCGACCAGGCCGCGATCCTCGAAGAAGATGCGCACGCCGCCGAAATCGATGATGGTCAACTGCGTGTTGGGCGTTTGGCCCTGATCTTTGTAGCCGAACCGGCCGCCCAGACTGACGACGCTCCGCGGCACAGCCCCCTCGGGCAAGGCCCAGCGGGCGATGTCCATTTGGTGGGCGCCCTGGTTGCCGACCTCGCCGTTGCCAAAATCCCAGAACCAATGCCAATTGTAATGGACGATGTTCTCGTGATACGGCTGTTTGGGCGCCGGTCCCAGCCACAGGTCAAAATCCAACTCCTTCGGCGCATCTTTCGGATCCTTGAAGCCAATGCTCAATCGCGGCTTGCTGGCATAGCCGTAGGCGATTTGCAGTTTGCCGTACTTGCCGTTGCGCAGCGCCGCGGCTATCTTGGCAAACATCTTGTTCGCGCGACTCTGCGTGCCGTGCTGCACGATGCGGTTGTACTTGCGCGCGGCTTCGACAAGCTTGCGTCCCTCGAAAATGTTGTGGCTGCACGGCTTCTCGATGTAGACGTCTTTGCCCGCCTGACAGGCCCAGATGCCTTGCAGGGCGTGCCAATGGTTCGGCGAAGCGATCGAGACGACGTCCAGATTCTTGTCGTCCAGCGCCCGGCGAAGGTCTTGCACGCATTCGGGAGCATGCCCGGTCTTCTCTTGCACCATCTTGACGCGCGACTCGAACAGCCGGCTGTCGGGATCGACCAGATACGCGATCTCGACTTTGTCCTTCATGCCCACATAGGCCTCGATGTGCGTGTTGCCGCGATCGTTCAAGCCGACCACGGCGACGCGAATGCGATCATTAGCGCCCAACGTTTGGCCGATGGCGCCGGCGGCGGGAATTGTACATGCGGCCAAGCCGCCAGCGGCGGCGCGCTGCAGAAAACGACGACGGTTGTGGCAAGACATGAGAGACTCCTGATGCTCAGGGGGGTGGGATGATTCGGCGGGCGGAAACGATACGCTAAAATACACTCATACTTCCGATCATTCTATTGTCGCCGCCGTGCAAAGCCGTGTCAATCCCGCGGCGTAAACCCTGTGGTACAGGCATCATGCCCCTATCCCAAGCCATGCAGAACGCCTGTTCTACGAGGGTTTGTCGGCGAAAACCTTCACGTCGCGAGGCGTTACGAAAACCGTGCTGCCCACGTTGATGTGCAGCGATCGGTAGCGGTCCTGGGTCAGATCGGCACAAAGCGATTCGCCCGACTCGGCCACCAGCTCGAGCCGGACGTTGGGACCGGCCGAGTGGATCCGCGTCA
Organism: uncultured Planctomycetaceae bacterium; assembly: GCA_964392255.1. Lineage (GTDB taxonomy): Bacteria > Planctomycetota > Planctomycetia > Pirellulales > Thermoguttaceae > CAYMQL01. The sequence continues at coordinate 28,301 of CAYMQL010000001.1, forward strand.
CCACGGCCTGCAATGCGGGATGGCCGTCGCATTGCACGTCGACCTCGAGCTCGTGCGGGCGGATGAACACCCGGGCAGGCTGCGTCGGCGTGCCGGCGTGCTCCGGCGACTCCCAGGCCAACGTGGCGAAATGGACTTTGCCGCCCTCCAGCCGACCGTGAAAAAAGTTCACCTGTCCCAAAAACTTCACGACGAACTCGGTGCTCGGCTGGTGAAACACTTCGTCCGGCGTGCCGATTTGTTCGATGCGGCCTTCGTTCATCACCAGCACGCGGTCGGCCAGTTCCAGGGCCTCGTCTTGGTCGTGGGTTACAAAAACACTCGTTAGATGAATCTCATCGTGCAGCCGGCGAAGCCAGAGACGCAGTTCCTGGCGCACCTTGGCATCGAGCGCCCCGAACGGCTCGTCCAGCAGCAGCACCTTCGGCTCGATGGCCAGCGCCCGGGCCAGGGCGACGCGCTGCCGCTGTCCGCCGGAAAGCTGGTGCGGATAGCGGTTGGCCATGCTTTCCAACTGCACGAGTTTCAGCAGCCGCATGACTTTGTATTTGATCAGATTCCGCCCCGGCCGGTGGCCGCGCGGTCGGACGCGCAGCCCGAAGGCCACGTTCTCGAATACGGTCATGTGCCGGAACAAAGCATAGTGCTGAAAAACGAAGCCGACCTGGCGGCTGCCCACATTGCGACGCGCGACGTCTTCGTCGTGGAACAGAATCGCCCCGCTGCCGTCGTCGGGCTCTTCCAGCCCGGCGATGATCCGCAGCAGCGTCGTCTTGCCCGAACCCGACGGCCCCAGCAACGCCACCAACTCGCCGGTGGCGACGCTCAGGCTCACATTGCGCAGAGCCGCAAACGCGCCGAACGTCTTGCTAATGTTGCGGACTTCAATGCCCATAATCGACTCTATCCAACTAATCCCACAGTGATCCTATATGGCCGACGGCATAAAGTCAACGCATCACCTAATCTCCCGTATATCCAAGCTCCTCCGCAGAAATAGTCTCTCCCGTCCTCCACTGCAAGATCGACTTCAACACCAATGTCACCAGCGCGAGCAGCGCCAGCAGCGAAGCCACGGCGAAGGCGGCGGTGATGTTGTACTCGTTGTAAAGCACCTCGACGTGCAGCGGCAACGTGTTCGTCTCGCCGCGGATGTGCCCCGAGACGACCGACACGGCGCCGAACTCGCCCATCGCCCGGGCATTGCAAAGAATCACGCCGTAGAGCAGGCCCCACTTGATGTTCGGCAGCGTCACGCGGCGGAACAACTGCAATCCGCTGGCCCCGAGCACTCGCGCGGCCTCTTCTTCTTCCGTGCCCTGGGCCTGCATCAAAGGAATCAGCTCCCGGGCCACAAACGGAAACGTGACAAACAACGTGGCCAGTGCAATGCCCGGCACGGCGAAAATAACATGGATGCCGCGGTCGTCCAACCACGGCCCGAACCAACCCTGCATTCCGAACAACAGCACGAAGATCAATCCCGAAATGACCGGCGAAACGCTGTAGGGCAGGTCGATCAGCGTAATCAGCAGGCTTTTGCCGACAAATTGGAACTTGGCGATGGCCCAGGCGGCGATGACGCCGAAGACCGTGTTGATCGGCACGACGATCAGGGCAATCAGAAGCGTCAAGCGGATGGCCGATAGCGCATCGGGCTCGACCAGCGCACTCGCGTAGACGGCCCAGCCCCGGCTCAACGCCTGGGCGAACACCGCCAGCAGCGGCATCACCAGAAACAACCCAAGAAAAAGCAGCGAGACGCCGATCAGCAATCTGCGGATCCACGGCGGCTCGGTAATGGCGGACGCGGCCCGCCGGGCTGCGACTTTGGCGTGTTTTTCGGCAACGACTGCGGGCATGAGCGATAATTTCCTAACGTTCTACTGAACAGCCGCCAAACGTCTCATGCGGCGTAACGCCGGCTCCACCACTGCAACAAATTGATGAACAACAACACGGCGAACGACGCCGCGAGCGTGACCACGGCAATGGCCGCCGCGCCGGCGTAATTGTACTCTTCCAGCTTCGTCATAATCAGCAAAGGCGTAATCTCGGTTTTGAATGGCAGATTGCCGGCGATGAAAACCACCGAACCGTATTCGCCCAGCGCCCGGGCGAACGCCAACGCGAAACCCGTCAGCAGCGCCGGCAGGATCGTAGGAAAGATCACGCTCGTAAACGTCCGAAGGCGAGTAGCGCCCAGACTGGCGGCGGCCTCTTCAATCTCCGCGTCCATATCCTCCAACGCCGGCTGCAAAGTTCGGACCACGAACGGCAGGCCGATGAACGTCAGCGCGACCATAATGCCCAGCGGCGTGTACGCCACCTTAAGTCCGCATTGGTCCAGCCAGCGGCCGATCCAGCCGTTGGGGGCGTAGAGCGCCGTCAGCGCAATGCCCGAAACCGCCGTCGGCATCGCAAACGGCAAATCGACCAGGGCGTCGACAATATTCCTGCCCGGAAACGAATAGCGCACCAACACCCAGGCCACGATCAATCCGAAGACGGCGTTGACCGTGGCCCCGACCAGCGACGCTCCGAACGTGAGCTTGTACGAGGCCACAACCCGGGCGTCGGTGGCCGCGGCCCAAAACTCGCTCCAACTGATCGTCGCCGACTTCAGCACCAGCCCGGCCAGCGGAATCAGCACCAGCAATCCCAAATAGAGAAGCGTAAAGCCCATCGTCAGGCCGAAGCCGGGCAACACGCTCCGTTGTTTCAACTGGATGCGCATGGGCTACCGCGGAGAAATCTTATCGTAGATGCCGCCGTCGTCGAAATGCTCGCGCTGGGCATTCTCCCAACCGCCGAACACGT
>CAYMQL010000002.1:0-28415 GCA_964392255.1 uncultured Planctomycetaceae bacterium
CATTCCCAGGTAGTCTTAATTTCGGTGTTCGTCATCAGCGTCTCATTGATGGTGCTTTGCTGGCAGATTATCACCGGCCCGCCGCGATCGTTTTTCCACCAGTTCGGCGCGTTGTGGTTCTATTTGCAGCCGACGCTGGTTGCGGCGTTCCTGCTGCTGCCGATCGTGATCAGCGACGTGGTTCGTTTTAGCAATCGTTTTGCAGGCCCGCTGCTGCGGCTGCGGCGTTCGATGCGGGCAATGGCCCGCGGCGAGCAGGTCGAGCCGCTTGAGTTCCGCGACGCCGATTTCTGGCAAGAGATCGCCGACGAGTTCAACGCGGTTCGCGCCCGGGTGCAGACCGAGGCCGATCCCTCGCCCGTCGCGCACGAAGAAGAGCCGGCCGTGGTCGGCTGATTCGCATTTTGCGACAGGGTTGATTCTCGGGATATGCACGTCCCGTTTTGTCGCCGCCGGCCATGTACTATGCCTGATGGTACGTTCTGCACGCGACGGCGCCGATGCTGTATCCGCCGCCATTTCCGTGCTGCCCCTTTTGTCCTTCCAGTCCGTTTTGTCAACGGAAGGGACTCTCGCCCCCGTTTGTCTTCTCCGCGATCGCGCGGCGGCCGGATTAACCCGACGCAAGTTGGCCGAGAGAGCCGGAATCCGCGTTGAAACGCACTGCCGGATTGAGACTGGCAAACACACCCCCAGCATTCCGACCGTGGATAAGCTTGATCGGGCATTGAAGCGATGCGTCAAGCCGAAAACCCGACGGCATAGGGCAGAGTGAATCGCCGGCTTCTCTCCCTGAAACATTCTAGCTGCTTACGGACCCTTGCTTGCGGCTTCTGCCGCCGCCCGACGTAGATTCAACTCCAGCAGCTTGGCCAGCAGTTCCTCGTCGCTCATGCCGGGGTCCCAGCCGTAGGCCGCGAACACCACGGCGTCGAGCTTCTGGTGGGCCAGTTCTAGCCAAGCCGGCCGCTCGTTGTAGAGGTTCGTCAGCGTCCGCTTTTTGAGACTCTCGGCACAGTCGGGGTCTTTTGGGACCAATCGCGGCCAGCGGACCGTGCCGATGGATTGCATCGGCTGCACCGTGGCCGGGTCGATGTAGCGGGCCCACGGCCCGTCGACCGAGCCGGGAAACTCGATCACTTCGGTCTTGGTCCACTCGGGCGGATTAAGCCAGCGGTTGCGGAGTTCGTCCAATTCCCGCGCCGCGGCGGCAATCGCCTCGCGTAGGGCAGGCAATTTGCCTGCCGATTCTGCTGCCGCCCTTTTTCCCGCCTTCTTCCCGCCGCGCTTCGCTGCGACAGGCAGGATGCCCGTCCTACGATCGTCCCACACACACTCCGGCAGCGGAAACGTCTCGAAACAGCTCGTCGGCGTGTAACGCGGCCGAGTTTCCAGTTGCGTTCCGAGCCGCAACGCCCAAACTTCGTGGATGCGGGAATGCAAGACGCCAAAGAAGCAGTCGTCGGAACGGGCAAAAGCAATTAGCTGGTGATCCGGCAGGACCGGTGAGCAGAACCACACAAAGAGCCGATGTTTCGACACGGTTGTCGTAACAACGACACGGCTCAACGGACGAAGTGCTGATCGCATCGCGGGACGCGGTTCGACATGAATCCACCAGCGTTCCCTGTATGACTGCCGCTTGTTCTTCACTCTTTCTGGACGAACCTCTTGCGTTACGCGATTGAAAGGCGATTCGTAGCAAGCGGCCTCCTCGATGGGCATATCCACCCCGAAGTCGATTATCCAGAAGTTACGGGGCCGCCGAGTAATATCCATTCCATTGATCCAAGGAAGCACCACATCCGAGTTTGGACGCCCGTGCGGGTTGGGGGAATGCAGCATTTCAACTGCAAGCTGTTCGGGAAGGTCAAATGCGCCCCCTTTCGTGTCGGCCATGAATGATAAAGCACGATTCTGTCGCATCAACTGCGCCGTGGTCGTATCCGCAGTCGCTCGCAGGTTCGCGTTGATCTGCGCAACCGGGTTCCCGTCAAGGATGCGGGCGGTCTGTTCGCCGCGGTCGAATCCCAGCATCGAGACGTGTACATTGGCCCCGTCGAGTACCCAGTCGCGGTCGCTTTCGGCGAAAAACACGTCGCCCGTCTGCTTGATCCGCTCGACCACCTTTCGATTTGCGCCGCCGCGAATCCCCTGAGTGGCCAGAAGACCCGCGCGCGAACATCGAGCGCGTTCAATGTGTCGCCGAGCGATCTCGAACCAATAGCAGCACAGGTCGGCCTCGCGCGGCACGCGGTCGGCCCAGACGCGGAACATGGCGTCCACGTAGTCGTCGCCCAAATTGGTCCGCAGCAGTTTTCCGCCCAGAAATGGCGGATTTCCCACGATAAACTCGGCGGCGGGCCACTCGGGCTCCTTCGGATGCTTGGGGTCGGAGAGGTCGAGAATCGCGTCCTGGCAGCGGATATTTTCGATCGGCTGCAACACCGGGTCGTCGGGCGTTTTGAACCCGTTGTGGTGCATCCACTGCAAATAGCCGATCCACAAAACCACCTGGGCCAACTGCTGGGCGTAGGGGTTGATCTCGAGCCCGGAGAGTTGCGTGGGATCGACGTGGGGCACCAGCGACAGCCCGCGCGCGGCCGCGTAGCCGATCACCTCTTTCTCCAAATCCAACAGCAATTTGACGGCCACGTAGAGGAAATTGCCCGAGCCGCAGGCCGGATCGAGTACGGTGACGTGGTGCAGCCGCTCGGCGAAGTCGAGGATGGCGCGGTCGAAGGTTTTGCGGGCCTTCGAGTCGCGGGCGGCGCTGCCGCGGCGCCCGGCCTGGACCTTGGGCCAAAGCCGCTCTTCGCAGCGCTGTTTGACTTGTTGCCACTCGCGCCGCAGCGGGGCCATCAGCACCGGCTCCAACAGCGTAAGGATGTCGGCCTCGCTGGTGTAGTGGGCACCGATCTGCGAGCGCTTCGCGGGATCGAGGGTCCGCTCGAAGAGCGTGCCGAAGATCGAGGGCTCGACGTTCGCCCAGTCGTAGCCGTTGATCGCGGCGAGGATGTTGATTTCCTGGGCGTTTAGCGGGATGGCCTCGTTGTCGGCGAACAGCCCGCCGTTGAATCGCAAAATGGTTTCGGCCCCGTAGTCGCCGCCGACGGCCATGGCGCTGAAGAGCGATTGCAGCCGCCGGGTGAGCATGGCCGGATTGGCCTTGGCGGTTTCCAGCAGCTTGCCGAACAGCTTTGGCGGCAGCAAGCCAATGTCCTCGCCGAACATGCAAAACATCAGCTTCATCAGGAAGTGGGCCGCCCGCTGAGGCGAGACGTCCTTGTGCATCCGCAGCCGCTCGGCCAGGTCGCCGAATCGCTCGGCGGCCTCCTTGGTGATGGCCTCGGCATGGAGGTCGGGCCGCAGGGCGTCGGGCTCGGCGAACAGCTTGCGCAGGATGTCGAGATTGGCCGGCTGGGCCAGCCCGTCGAGATCGAAAGCATAAACCCGCTTCGTCGTGTTGGTGAAGTTCGTGTGAATCTCGAAGCGGTTGAGGTCGCAAACGACTAGCAGCGGCGGGTTCTCGAGGTCCTCGCGGTAGTCGAGCAATTGCTGGTAGGCAGAGGCAAGGTTTTTGTGAGGCCCCTTGTACTCCCAACCGAAATGGCCGCGCATCCAGACGTCGGCCCAGCCTTGGCCGCCGGCGGTTTTGCGGACTCCGCGTTCGAAGGCATACCAAGCGCCGTCGGGATCGGCGGCGGCGGGTTTGGGCTGACCGAGCAGTTCGCAGAGGTCGAGAAAGTGCTGCTGGCAGGCGCTGCGTTCCGAGAGATTTGCCCGCTGCCACTTAGCGATGAATTGCTGAGGAGTCATAGTAATCCGAGGAATCCGCAGGACTTGCGTCAAGCAGCCAAAATGAGAGTTGCCCCCAGAATACGCGTTGCTTCGACCGTCAGCGGCTTGTGGTAAGCCATGGAAACGCCCTGCGAACGTGCAGAGGCGTGGACGCAGGAAAAATATACCCCGCGTATCCGCCGCACACAAGCGCCGCGCACGGTAAATGGGACAGTCCCCCGGATTCGGCCAATTGCTTGACTTGTCGCCGGCTCACGGGTAGGCTGTAAGGAGCGTTTGCGACGCTTTTTATCAACCTCTTATACTGGGCTGCTAGACTGCAAAGGGCCAACAAAATGCGTCTCCGGCCATTCTCGTGCGGCGCTAACGGACTCATAACTCTCGCAATCCTTGCGGCTCTCATCTTCGCGGATTGCCGCGATGTTCGGGGCGCGGCGATTATCATTGATCACACGCGGACGAACATCACCGCGATTTCCGAAGAGGCCATCCTCGACGCGAAACAGAAATTGCACATCGCCTACGCACATACCTCGCACGGCAGCCAAGTGACGTACGGAATGACCGGGCTGGTGGCTTTCGCCAACGGCCACGGCAAAGGATTGGACTTGCCCACGAACATCTTCGCCTGGAACAACGGCGGCACGGGCGGCGCACTCGACCTGCACGATTATTTCGTCGAGGGCGACCTGGGCAACCCGGACCGCGTCACCTGGGCAAGCCGCACGCGCACGTATCTCGATAACCCGGCCAACAGCGACGTCAACGTCGTCATGTGGTCGTGGTGCGGGCAAGTGGGCGGAACAGAGGCCGAGATCAATACCTACCTGAACTTGATGAACCAACTGGAAATCGATTATCCCCAAGTCAAGTTTGTCTATATGACCGGGCACTTGAACGGCAAGGGCTTGACCAGCAGCGTGCATCTTCGGAACGAACAGATTCGCAACTACTGCCGCGCGAACGACAAAATCCTTTACGACTTCGCCGATATCGAAACCTACAATCCCGACGGCGTTTATTTTGGCAACAAGTATCCCGACGACGATTGCTCGTACGATCCCGACGGGGCGCTGCCTCGCAATGGCTCGGGCAATTGGGCCATCGAATGGCAAAACAGCCATACGCTGAACGTCGATTGGTACGACTATGAGGCCGCCCACTCGCAACCGCTCAACGGCAATCAGAAGGCCTACGCGGCGTGGGCCCTTTGGACCAGCATCGCCGCCTCGCTCGACCCGAACGTCACTTGGACGGGCGGCGGCGGTTCTGATTGGAGTACGGTCGCCGGATCGGGCAACTGGAAGAGAACCAGCGACGGCATCTCAGCCAACTACAGCAACGGCGCCGAGGTGGTCTTCGACGATAGCGCCACGGGTTCATTGACCGCCAACATCAGCGCGGCAAACGTGTCGCCGGCCAGCGTCGTTTTCAACAACTCCAGCAAAGATTTTCACGTCGCGGGTTCCAAAGGCATCGTCGGCGACGCAACCGTCCTCAAACAGGGCACGGCCAAGACGACCCTCAGCAGCGTGAATAGCTATTCCGGCCGCACGACGGTCGAAGGCGGCACGCTGCAACTCAACGGCGCAGGGGCCCACAACCCGGTTCTCAATCTCGGCGGCGCGGATATCAAGGCGGGCAAAATGGTTTTCGACTACGCCGGCGGCAGCGATCCGAGAACAACAATACGCAGCTTGCTGACCGCCAGCTATCACAGCGGCAGCGCAACGCACTTCGACACCGGCAAGTTCCAAAGCTCGACGGCCGACGCCGATTATGGTTTAGGCTGGACGACGACAATCAATTATCAAGTGATCGTTGCCCGCACGCTCTACGGCGACGCCACGCTGGACGGGGACGTCGGGGTTTCCGATCTGGCGGCCTTGGGGCAAAACTGGAACGGCGCGGAGAAGAACTGGGCTCAGGGCGATTTCAATTACGACGGCAAGGTCGACATTTCGGACCTGTCCCTGCTTGGTCAGCATTGGAATCAGAGCGCGGCCGGTTTTGCCGGCACAGCGACCGTGCCGGAGCCTGGAAGCATGATGCTGCTGGCAGCGGGCGGGGCAACGCTTCTGGGCCTCGCCCGGCGACGGAGCCGCAGGGGACGGCCTGCGGCCGCCAAGTGGATAGGGTGAGAGTCGTCAGACGCAATCTGCAAGTATTTTTATTTCAAGGACATGCGTCATTTGTTCTTTTGTAAATCCCCCACAAAAATCCTCCCAAACGATTGCGTACTCTGTCAGCCAAGACGCTCCCACTCCTGAACGTTATTCGGTGAATTATCCGACTTCACCCCAATCTGCAATAGTGGGTCTCGCCGCCACAGCACGAGTTTCGCCCCATCTTCCGTTCGGACCCAAGCCCCGCCCTGGGCCTCTATGTCCGATTAGGAGATTCTTGTGTTCCCTCCCGACACCAATTTTGAAAACGGAGTAACGGACTGGGATTGATTCGCCTGTCATAATGTTGCCCCGCCGGCGATTTGCGGTTCAGAAAACCATGGCTCGATCAAACGTCTCGGAAAACGGACGAAAACAGCCGTTTTTTCACTTTTGCTCGTCTTTTTTCGTCTCGATCGAACTATTGATTCCCGGCCCCCTCAGGCGTTTTTGACGCCGACCACTCTACCACGCTTTGTCGTAACTCGTTATCATCAAGCACGTAAGGAATAGAGCGCCTGTAGCTCAGGGGATAGAGCAACGGTTTCCTAAACCGTAGGTCGCAGGTTCGATTCCTGCCAGGCGCGCTTCTGTGTCATCGGAACACCTTTGATATCAAGCCGGTACGCTTGAGGCTTATCTGTTTTCGCCGTGGATCAACCGAACTAAAGCCTCGGGCGACGATACCGGCGAGGCAGTTCATTCATTTTTGAGCACCGGGCAAGAAACATCCCCGAATCCACCGGCTTCACACGCCACTGCGACCGTCCACCCCGTTTGGTTGCCAAGTTCGCTGCGGGGAGTTCACCGTCGTTGATCCAAAGGCGAATCTTGTCGGGATGGATGCCCTATCGCTCGGCAAGCTCGAGTGGTGACAACGATACACGTTCATCGTACATAGCCAAGACTCCTAAAGAAAAAGGGGACGCCGTCAAGGCTGCTCCCTCCACCCCCGCCAAGGGGCACAAGCAAACCGCGCAAGGCCGGCGTTCCCTTTTGAGGGAACGGGCTTCGCTGCTTTGCTTTGCTCAAGGGCTATTTGCCCAAGTTGGCGGTTTGGAGGGAAGCAGGTTGACGCCAAAAGGCGTCACGTCAAACTACGGGATTGATTCTATCTCAGTGCGGTACCATTGGAAATGCTCCGTCCAAACTGGCCAAAGACCTGCATTGTCACATATTCCCTAGCTCGGTATTATCTCGTTCGTGTCGTATCGGTTGAGCGGTTTGTGCAGACGTGACCTGATCAATCACACCACCCACGAGGGTTGTTTCGTGCCTTTGCCGAGACACGTGTTAGGATTATCTAGGGTGATTGTAGGCAAGTCGCCGAGTGTGGTAGTATGAGGTGCTCTGGTTGTGGAGGAATTTCTATGAGCGACAGTACCAAGAAGAATGAAATACCATCCGTTGGGATTCCTTTGCCACAATTCCAGGCCGCCGTTGACGCATTGGTCGCTTTGCGTGATTCCGGTAAGTTTCTTATCTTTCTCGGGCGTCGTTCGCGGGCAAGATTGATCGGTGATCTCAATGATTTTCAGGCGACGATGGCCGAGGTTGCGAAAGAGGCAGTCTCGCTGGAAGATGCCACCCGCATCCTTGACGAAATCAGAAGGTATTGCAGCGCATGTATGGACATGCAAGACGTCAAGGCGCTGAAACAGTTCCTCATGCGTGCAGTTTACGAAGACGACTTCACGAAGCACAAACGTCATAACGCAGAGCTTGAGAGACAATTGGAAGCCAAGATCAAGCTTGTGTCGGGGAAGCTTGTTACGGACGCAATGAAGCAACGCTCAAAACGGATGCAGAGCGCTACCGTTGCTTGTTTAGAGGACGTTGACGTCGAGATCGTGCAACATCGCCGTGAGAATTTCTCTTCTGCTAGCCGGAGTAGTGAGGAGGCATTTTTACGATTGAGGGTTCGGCATTCGGATGGGGTGGACTTATCTGGCTCGATCTTCTTCCCATTTCACATGTGGGGTCCGTGGGAAGGCACAAACTCAAACGCATCTAGCTTCGAGATTGAATGCGATGAGTCGGACATTGACCTACTTGTGGTTCGTCTATTGGAAGCAAAAAACGCCCTTCTCAAAGCACGTGAGTCTTCGAGCGGCGAGAGTGTCACATGAGCGATAAAGCAAAGCACTTAATGACTACTCGTCACACAAATCTGTCTATTGAAGAGCCGACACAACAGGACGTTGCTTCGGCATCTTCTAGCGTGACAGAAATACTGGAGCTTTTCAAGGAATTTCGGAACATGCCTTCGATGTCCCACGACAGCATTTCTAAGATTTGGCTTGAACAAGCTCTGGGTTCAGTACTCCGTGATCGAGAAAGAGAAGGATTTGTCCCTTCACACTGGGAAATCGAATCGGTTATTAAGAAGTGGTTGGCTATACGTTTAGAGAGCCACCCTTCTTTGGATGCCTTCATTGTAACAAAGCAGACTCCTACAGAAGATGCCGAGAGTACACGATCCGAAAATGAACGCCTGCGGATTCAAGTAGATCGGTTGCGGTCTCAGGTAGAGATGTTGAAGTCCCTTGTAGCCCAAGAACGTCGGGGCGCCGCTAAAGCAGTACGAATGCACGATCAGTTGTTGGCCCATCACGACGCGGCTGAGAAGAGCCTACTCGATACCTTAGCGCAGCGAGATGGAGCGATTAGTACGATCCAGGCAGCCCTAATCGGCAAAGCTGAGGGGCGACTGTGTATGACGGAACACTATCACGGTGAGGTAGTGGATGTTTCGGACAATCGAATCACAGCCGTCTTCCATATCGGCGATGAGTTGATAGAGCAGACATACGAGTCCAAGCAGTTCCTTGACGGCCAACTGCCCAATAAAGGCGATGAGTTGGAGGCGTGTGTCTACATCGCCAAATCTCTTCCAAGACAGCACGAAGCGGGTTCTTCTCATGGCACCGGCGAATCACGAACACCACGGAGGAACGTCATCCCACTCCCGCGCACATTCTGATTCAGTTTGTGTAGAGGTTCTTCTTTTTCCGTGTGGGCATGGCGACACGATTCTGCTCAGGTTCCCAGGGAATCGTTGGGCCTTGATTGACTGTTATCTACCAGATAACGGAACACGTAAGGCTTTCTTCGACTTCGTGGAGGCGCAGGGCATCCGGCGTCTGGAATGGATATTCCAAACGCATCCCGATCTGGATCATTTTTTCGGAATGACCGATGTCCTCGACTATTTCTCGCGTGAGGAAAGATCGCTCGGTTGTTGGTGTGACTCCGGCCTGAATGCAGCAGAAATCAGGGCGTTGATTAGGTGGGGAGGCATGAGTCAAACCGAATATGGAAAGCTCCAGAATCGGCTCGATGAATTGGACAGGGAGAACCGCATTCAATTTGTTGAACTCAACGATCGTGTAGAACCGATTTCGCCCGATGGCTTCACTGACAAGATCAACATCCAGCCAATTGGGCCAAGAGCGTGGTTGAAGCGGAGGAGTGTCCGCAAGGACATTGGTAAGTTCAGCACGAATCCGAATGCACGATTTGAAGCTAACGATATTTCGGTAGTGCTTCTGTTGTTGATTCGACAGAATGGCAAAGACTGCAATATGCTTATCCCCGGCGATGCTGGGGCTGACGTGTTGTCCGATGCTCTTGGTGCATGGTCTGAACGGACTGGAGTCGTATCAGCTCCACATGTGTTCGATGTGATAAAGGTACCGCACCACGGCTCCAAAGCTTCGCATTCGCCTTCCCTCTGCAAATCCACGGCGAACAGTCCGTCTCGACGAATTGCAGCAATCTCGGCTGGTACAAGGAAGGCGTTGCCAGACCGTGAGGTTCTTCGGGACTATATCTCGGAGGGGTGGACTGTCGTAGCTACCACAACTCGCAAACTCGCTGATCGTGTGGATTCGCCGCTATTCCTCGCGGGCCGGCGTCAAAGCGATTCGGGGGGAGCCACGAAGCAACATCTGATCCGAATACGCTGGAGTCCAGCTAGCGGTTTGGAATATGAACCGCCGGAATCGACACTCGTCGAACTTGACCTTCCGATGTACGACACTGCAAGTACGTAGCTGGCCTTCATTCCTGTTGCGTGTTACAATCACCCGCTGAAAGTGCGTTCTGGCGGCAGCCGGGTGACATGATTGCTGCGGAATTGTTAAGATAGGCAATTTAGACCCACGGTTTTAGAAACCGTGTTCCTAAACCGTAGGTCGCAGGTTCGATTCCTGCCAGGCGCGCTTGTTTGATTCTTTGGGGCAGACTCGATACGACAACCGAACGGTTGCGTCCATGTCGGTCATCAAGCAGCAAACTACGCTTCGCCGCCCTGTTTCCGCTTATGCGGAAGAACCGGCCGTGATTCTTGTTGTCGAAGACGACGTTGCCTTGTTGAAGCTGATCGAGAAGCGGCTTGCGGCGGCGGGCCACCGCGTGGTGGGCGTTTCGGACGGCCGTTCGGCACTGGCGTGGTTGAAGCAGGATTCGCCCAGCCTGATCGTGCTGGACTACAGTCTGCCCGACATGCGCGGCGAGCAGCTTGTCGCGGAGATTCACGCTCACGGGCGGCGCGTGCCTTTTCTGGTGGCAACGGGTCACGGAAGCGAGAGCGTCGCGGTCGAGATGATGAAGCGCGGCGCTTCCGACTATCTGGTCAAGGGCGCGACCTTCATGCAGCTTCTGCCGGCCGTGGTCGATCAGGCGTTGCAGCGGGCGCGCCAGGCGCAGCGGCTGGCCCAGGCCGAGGAGCAATTGCGCGAGGCCCACGAGGAGTTGGAGCAGCGCGTCGAGCAGCGGACCTGGCAATTGAACGAAGCGAATCACCGGCTGCGTGTTGAGATCGAGGAGCGGCGCCGCGCGGAAGAGCAGGTGCAGCAGCATCAGGCCGAGTTGGCGCACGTGGCCCGGCTGAGCACCGTAGGCGAGATGGTGGCGGAGCTGGCGCACGAGTTGAATCAGCCGCTCAGCGCGATTTCGAGCTATGCCCAGGCGGGGCGGCGGCTGTTGGTGTCGGATCGGCCCGGCGACGCCGAGGAATTGCTGCAATCGTTGAAGCAGGTGGGCGAGCAGGCGGATCGGGCGGCGGAGATCATCCGCCGGCTGCGCCGTTTCGTCGCGAAGGCCAAGCCGACGCAGGTGGTAGTGGACATTAACGCGCTAATCCGCGATATTGCTAAGCTGACCGACATCGACGCGCGCATGGTTCAGGCGAAGGTGTGTTTCGACCTGACCGAGCCGCTTCCGCCGGTCGTCGGCGACCGGATTCAACTGGAGCAAGTGATGGTCAATTTGATGCGCAACGCTTTCGAGGCGATGCGTGACGGCCGGGCGGAGTCGCGGCGGCTGCTGGTGCGCACGGCCGTCGACGGATCGCAGTGCGTTGCGGTTGAAGTGTGCGACAACGGCGACGGCATTCCGGCCGGCGCGTTGCCTTATATTTTCGATCGTTTTTTCACGACCAAGCCCGATGGAATGGGCATGGGCTTGTCAATCAGCCAATCGATCATCAAGCGGCACGGAGGAACGCTCTGGGTCACGCCCAACGCCGACCGTGGGGCGACCTTCCACTTCACCTTGCCCATCGACCAGGGAGAGCACAACCGTGGAAACTGAACCGACCATTTTTGTCATTGACGACGATCCCGCCGTGCGCCAGGCGCTTGCGGTGCTGATTCGCTCGATGCGGCTGCGGGCCGAGGCCTATGAATCGGCGCAGCAGTTTCTCGGCACATTCGACGCCAACCGTTCGGGATGCCTGCTGCTCGACGTGCGGATGCCGGGCATCAGCGGCTTGGAACTGCTCGAACAGCTCAGCCGCAACGACGTGCATCTGCCGGCCATCGTGATGTCGGCCTATGGCGACGTGCCGATGGTGGTTCGCGCGATGAAGGCCGGGGCTTTGAATTTTCTGGAGAAACCGTGTCGCGATCAAGAGCTTTGGGAGGCGATTCAAGAGGGTTTGCGGTGGGACGCGGCCCATCGCCAGCAGATGGTCGCCCGCACCAAGGCGTACCAGCGGCTCCAGCGTCTGACGCCCGGCGAACACCTGGTGCTGCGGCTTCTGGTCGATGGGAAATCGAACAAGGCCATCGCCTCGGAACTGGGGCTGAGCGTGCGAACCATCGAGGTTCGCCGGGCCAAACTGATGAAAAAAATGCGTGCTGAATCGTTGGCAGAATTGATACGACTTACGCTTGCGGCTGATCCCCACTACGGGAAACCACAAGTCGGCACCGCAGTTTCCCCATAATTGCCATAATTCTCAGGCACAATACAGCTATCGTATGATATAGTCATTGGTAGTAGTTGGCCTGGGGGCAGCCATCAGTTATCTCAACAGCATACCCCGCTGGACGTTATGGAAATGGAACCCTCCGGTCGGCTTGCCCCCGCCGACCGACTCAACGGCCGTATTCTTGTGGTCGAAGACGATTGCGACCACCAGCCGCTGCTTATGCGGATGCTGCAAAGGGCCGGCGCCGAGGTCGCTTTGGCCGAGAACGGCCGTTCGGCCGTCGATATGGCTTGTGCCGCCCGCGACGCCGGCGTTCCGTTCGATCTGATCGTGATGGATCTGCAAATGCCGGTTCTCGACGGTCTGGCCGCTACCGAAGAACTCCGCTCGCTGGGATTCCGCAATCCCATCGTTGCCGTGACGGCGCGGGCGTTTGCGACCGACCGCGAGCGCTCTTTTGCCGTCGGCTGCGATGCTTTTGTCGCCAAACCCGTGGTTCGCAACGATTTTCTGCATCTGATCGCCAAATTTCTACAGGGCGATCCGGCCGTCGCATCCGCCCTGGCGTAGTCGAAGGGGTTTCCGCATGGTCTTGCTCGATTTCAGCATGTATCCCCTTGGCGAGGGGGAAAGCGTCAGTTCCTATGTCGCGCGGGTTGTGGATATCGTCGACCGCAGCGGATTGACCTACCGCTGCCACGCGATGGGAACCACCCTGGAGGGTGATATCGGTCCGCTACTGGCCGTCGTCCAGCGCTGTTTCGAGGCCTTGGCTGCCGATTGCAACCGCGTCGAGTGCTCGATCAAGCTCGACTATCGCAAGGGGCGCAAGGGCGGACTCGACGACAAAGTAGCCGGCATTGAACGGAAGCTCGGCCGCCCGGTCAAGAAATGACCGGTGGTCCGGGGCAAAAAGGCTATAATTGCCGGAAGTCGTCGGCAGTCGGTCGCATGTCCGCTTCCGTCGGCGCGGTCGGCTTGTCTGGCCGGCCGCTAACCGCTAACGCTCCGAGCAATGTCCGCCTTGCTTTCCGAACTCCGCACAGCGCTCGGTCGTGAGAACGTTCTCTCGGCCCCGTCGGAGTTGGCGGTCTACGACGGCGACGCCTATGCACTGGAACGTTGCCGACCGGAAATCGCGGTGCTGCCTTGCACGACGCAGCAAGCGGCCGAAGCGCTGGCAATATGCCGGTGTTACGGAGCGCCGGTGGTTGCCCGCGGGGCGGGGACCGGACTGGCCGGCGGATGTTTGCCGCAAAGCGGCGGCGTGTTGCTGTTGCTCTCGCGTATGAATCGCGTCCTGGCCGTCGATCGGCGCAATCGAATGGCCGAGGTCGAGGCGGGCGCCACCGGCCGGCAGCTTGCCGACGCGCTGGCCGGCACGGGATTTTATTTCGCCCCCGATCCCGCAAGCGGATGCGCCGGCACGATCGGCGGCAATTTCGCCGCCAATGCCGCCGGTCCGCACTGTGCGGCATGCGGCGCGACGGTCGATCATGTTCTCGGCGTCGAGGCGGTGCTGGTCGATGGTTCGATCCTTCAACTCGGGCCGGTCGACGACCCCGCCGGGCTCGATCTGATCGGGGCGCTTGCCGGCAGCGAAGGCACGCTGGCCGTCGTCACAAAAGTTTGGGTGCGTCTGACGCCCGAACCGCAAAGTCGCCAGACAATTCTTGCCATATTCAACACGGCCGACGACGCTTGCAGAGCCATCGATCGAATGCTTGCGGCCGGCATTGCGCCCGCTGCCGCGCAGTTGCTCAATCAGGCGGCGATTGCGGCCGTCGAAGGAGTATTCCACGCGGGTCTTTTACCCGATGCGGGCGCGGTGCTGCTTGTCGAACTCGAAGGCGGCGGCGACGACGATTTAGATCGACGCCGCGAGCAGGTTTTCGCGGCGTGTCGGCAATTCGGCGATCGGGCGGTGTTGCCCGTTTCGGCCGGCGAAGCGCAACGCATCCAAAAACGGTGTCGTGAATTGATCGCCGCGGCCGGTCAATTCGGACCGAACTTTTTGGTTTTTAGCGCCGCTGTGCCGCGCAGCCGTGTGGCCGAGATGATGGTTCAAACCAACGAAATCGGGCGGAAGCACTCCCTGCGCATCGTCGGCGTCGCGCAGGCCGTCGAAGGCGCAATCGACGCGATTCTGCCGTTCGACGGCCGGGTTTCCGCACAACGCGAGCAGGTTTTGGCGGCCGGGCGCGAAATCTATGAGGCGTGCCTTGCGGCCGGCGGCGCGATTGCGGCCCGCCACGGCGTCGGCGTCGCGCGGGTCGATTGGATGGAGCGATTTTCGACGCCGGCCGACTTGGAGGCGATGCGCCGCGTTCGCCATGCGTTTGATCCAAACGATCGGCTCAATCCCGGCAAGCTGGTTCCAAGCCGGAAAACGCCCGAATTGAATTCGTGAGAATCGGAATTTGATGAGCGACCGCCTTCCCATCGCCGAAACGTTTGCACCGGCCGATCCGGCCGCCGCGGCCGACGCGGTGCGCGACGCGGCCGGCAGGGGGCTGGCTGTGTATCCGATCGGCGGCGGAACCCTGTCGGACTGCGGCCCCGCTGGGGTTCGGCCGGGCGTTGCCCTTTCTTTGTCCCAGCTCAACCGCATCGTCGAATATCCCGCCGACGAAATGACTATTACCGTCGAGGCCGGCACGACGATCGCCTCGCTTCAAAATGTTCTCGCCGAGCGGCGCCGGCGGTTTCCGGTCGACGTGCCGCATTCCGATCGCGCGACGATCGGCGGCGCGGCGGCCGTCAACGCCGGCGGTCCGCGCCAATGCGCCTACGGGACGATTCGCGACCATGTATTGGGGCTGACGGCCGTCGACGGCGCCGGCTCGACGTTTTCGTGCGGCGGCCGGTCGTTTCACACCGCGGGCTACAATCTTTGCCGCATGATGGCGGGTTCGTTTGGCACGCTCGGCGTCGTAACGCAACTCACGCTTCGGGTTCAACCGCAGCCCGAAACCTCGGCGCTGCTGGTCTGCGACGCGGCCAATTTTGAGATCGTCGAGCGGTTGCTGTCCGAGTTGGCCGGCCCGACGGTGCGGCCGGCGGCCATCGCGTTGACGGCCGGTCGGCAAACGGAGCAAGACGCAACGCTCGGTCCGGTGTTGCCCGACCACGTCGGACGGCTGTACGTCGGCTTCGAGGGCGGCGAGTCGGAGGTCGACGCGACGGTCGAACGGCTTCGCAACTGCTGGACGGCCGCGGGGGCCACCGCGCCGATGTCCGTGCCTGCCGCTCGGGCCGAACGCATCTGGCGATTGCTGGTCGATTTTACGCCCGACGCGGCCATTTATGTCCTGCCGGGAGCGGCGGTGAAGACGGTTGAAGCCGTTTTGACCCTGCTGCCGCGGGCAGCCGTTCAAGCCCACCCGGGCCGCGGCGCGATTGGCGTTCGATGGCCCGGCGCATCGGGCGAGAATCGCAATGCTTTAGAGGATATCGCTGCGTTGCGCAGCATTGCGGCAGGATCGGGCGGCAAGCTGATCGTGCGCCAAAGTCCGGACGGCGCCCCCCTGACCTGCGCCGACGCCTGGGGGCCGCCAAGTCCGGCGTTGCGCGTCATGCGGGCCGTCAAAGAGCGTTTCGACCCGCAAAATGTTTTGAACCCTGGAAGATTCGTTTTCGATTAACGGCAAAACGTTTGACCCGGCCACGCGCATGAACGACGAAGCTCTCAACAACGCGATCGACGGCGGCAATTTCGCCGCGGGAATCCGTCCGGAGTTGTTCCTGCGCTGCATTCGCTGCGGTCTGTGTCTGTCGCAGTGTCCGACCTACGCTGAGACGTGCGACGAAAACGACGGCCCGCGCGGCCGCATCCAAATTATGCGATGGGCGTCCGAGGGCCGCGGCGCGCTAAGCGACCGCATGCGCCGGCATCTCGACCTGTGCCTCGATTGCAGGGCTTGCGAAACGGCATGTCCGTCGGGCGTGCGCTATGGGCAGATGATCGTGCCGTTCCGCACGGCGCTTGCACAGTCGGAGACGCGGCCCGAGCAAAAATACGATTGGTTTCACCGGTTAATTCTGCCGGGATTGCTGCCGCATCCTCAACGGATGCACCGTTTGCTTGCGGCGGCGCGTTTGGTGCAGCAAACAGGCGCGTTCGATGCGGCGGAACGGTTGGGGCTGCTCGATCGGATTCCCGGCCGGCTGGGCCGGTTGATTTCGATGCTGCCGCCCTGGAGCCGGCCGGGGCCGAAGCTGCCGCGATTTCTGCCGGCGGTCGGCCGGAAGCGCGCGCGGGTGGCTTTGTTCACCGGCTGCATCGCCGATGCGCTGTTCCGGCCGACGCTATGGGCCACGGCCCGCGTGCTGCAACAAAACGGCTGCGACGTGTTCGTTCCGCCCGAGCAAGGCTGTTGCGGGTGGCTGCATCTTCAGGCCGGCGACAGCCGCGGGGCGCGCAGCATGGCTGACGCCAATCTCGTGGCCTTCGAGTTGGATCGTTACGACGCGATTGTAGTCCCTTACGCAAGCTGCGGCGCGATGCTGAAGGAATACGGCTTGCATTGGCGCGACGGATTGCAGCCGCATCGCGAGAAATTCGCCGCGAAAGTCAAAGACGTTCACGAGTTTCTCGACGGGCTGGGACTAATCGCGCCGCAAGGCCGGATTGAAGCGACGGCCACATATCACGACGCCTGCCGGCTGGCCCACGCCCAGGGTATCACGTCGGCACCGCGGCGGCTGCTGGAAACGATACCGGGCATCGAGCTGCGCGCGTTGCCGGAGTCGGATTTTTGCTGCGGCTCGCCCGGCGCGTTCGGGCTGGCCATGGCCGAGATGTCCGACCGGCTTGCCGATCGGAAGATCAAAAACATTCTCCGCACCGGGGCGCAGATTGTTTTGGCGGCCGACGCCGGATGCCTGCTGCAAATTCAGCGAGAGGTGCGCCGCCGGAAGCTGCCGTTGCGGGCGATGCACCCGATGGACCTGTTGGACCAAAGCTACGGCGCCGGGCAAGGCAATCCGCCGTAAAAAACCGGCTAACCGGCCCGCTGCGAGAAGGCGCCGATCTCCAACGCGATGAGCTGATCGCGCAATTCGCGCGGCGTCTGCGGGCGGCGCAGCGGCTCGTTGGCCATCATTCGCCGCACCAGTTGAACGACGTCGCCGGGCACGTGCGGCGCCAGTCGCGACAACTCCGCCGGCGAGGTCTGCCGCTGCTCGTTGACCAATTCGATCAACGTTTCGCTGCAATAGGGCCTCCGCCCGGTGAATATCTCGTAGAGCACCACGCCCAGGCTGTAGATGTCGCTGCGGATGTCGGGCCGCAACGCCGAAACCAGATGCTCCGGCGCCAGGTAGCTGCACGTGCCCATAATCGGACGATCGACGACCGCTGTGATTTCATCGGCGCGTTGGGCGAAGCTCAAATCCAGAAGGGTAACGTGTCCGCTGGAAGCAATGTGGAGATTGCCGGGCGTTACGTCGCCGTGCGTCCAACCGGCTTCGTGCAGCGCGTCGAGGGCCTCGGCTGTTTGTCTTGCGATCCAAAGGGCCTCGGGCACGCCGAATTGCTGCCCGTCGGCAAGCCGCGCCCCGAGCGACGCGCCCTCGAGCCAGGGCATCACCAGCAACCGCGGCGGATCGACCACGTGGGCGGCCAGAATTGGCACCAGATGGGCGTGCGAAACGGTTCGGCCCACCAAGGCCTCGCGTTGCAAAAGCCGAATCGCCCCGTCGTCGTCCTGCCAACAGGGCCGCAGCATCTTGACCGCATACGTTGCAGGGCGGTCGTCCGGCGCGCCTGCGGGCCTCGCCCGATACACATGGGCAAGGCTTCCCAAACCGGCAAACTCAACCAACTCCCACTGTCTTGCCCGAGCGGCAGGCTTTGACGCGCGGCCGAAAATGGCGTCTGCGGCATTGCCGACCGGCGGTAGCGAAGTCTCGATCATCGGGCAGCCCTGCCGGAAAAGAACCGAATCGGAAGCGGACTATCCTAAGCATCGGCCGGCGCGTATTGGCAAGGTTAGTCCGGCTTGACGTGAATCGAGGGGGGGACGCGATGTGCAGAAAACCACCGCGCGATCGGCGGCCTCGTCTCCAAACAGTTGCCCCCGGCCCGCGATTGGGCAACATCCCGGCGAACGTCTGCAATTCGGACTTTCTTCAGACCGACGCCAGCGCTTGCTCGATGTCTTCAACGAGCCGTTCGGGCGGTTCGATGCCGATGGAAAGGCGAACGGTGTTTTCTTTAACGCCGAAAACCGTTCTCCGCTCGGGCGGAAGGTAAAGCATCGTCGTCAGATAGGGAATGCAAATCAAGGACTCGGTCGCGCCGAGACTGACGGCGTGATAGATGACCCGCAGACCGTTGATGAAACGCCTGGCGTCTTCTTGATGTTGGCCGACGTCGAACGCCAACATGCCCCCGAAGCCGTTGTGCATTTGCTTGACGGCAATGTCATATTTGGGATGTGAGGGCAGCCCGGGATACGACACCCGCGAGACTTTGGGATGCTGTTGGAGATGTTCGGCAACGGCCTGCGCGCCGCGGGCCATCGCCGCCGCGCGAATTTCAAACGTTTTCAGGCCGCGGTCCAACAGAAAAGCGGAATAGGCGTCCAGGGTCGTGCCGATGGCCTGACGTGTAAACCAAAGTTCGTTGTAATTCTTTTTCGGCCCGGCGATGGCGCCGGCCATGATGTCGTTGTGTCCGCCCAGGGCTTTGGTCGCGCTATGCACCACCAGATGCGCGCCCAGTTGAAGGGGTTTTTGGTGATAGGGCGTGGCGAAGGTGTTGTCGGCCACGACCATGGCCCCGACTTCGTCCGCGGCTTTGCGAACCGCCGCAATATCGACCATTTTGCAGAGCGGATTGCTCGGCGTTTCCAGAAAGATCAGCCGGGTGTTGGGACGCAGTTCTTTGCCGATATTCGGGGCGTCGTCGGCGTCCATCCAGGAAACTTGCATGCCCATTTGCTGAAGAATGAGCGACACCTTGTAATTGGCGCCATAGGTGTCGTGAAAAATCAGCAGATGATCGCCGGCCCGAAGATACGTCAGAAAAATCATCGTGCAAGCGGCCATTCCCGAAGTGCAGATGACGCAATCTTCGGCCTCTTCCAGGGCCGCGAGTTTCCGCTCGACTTCGCGGACGGTCGGGTTGTCGTCGCGATGGTACGTATAGCCGTCGATCTCGCCTTCGGTGATCTGGCGCAGCACCTCGAACGAGGCGTATTCATAATTGACGGCATTGACGATGGGCGTGACCATCGGCCGATTGCCGTAGGGGGTCAATGGATCGGGGGGCATAGGCGTTTACCCTTTGTATATTCCGGATTGTGGCGTGAACCCTGCCGCTAAAACACTATCAGACCCTGAAAGCGGAGTTTTGTCCAGTGTCTCGGAATCGCGTGATTTTTTACTGACCATCAGGCAATTCATGCCGGGCGACTGGAAGCAAACCGCTCCCAAAATGTGCGCCGGCGCCGTATTTACAGGCAAACTTGTACCGGCCGGCTCGTATTGGTATACTCGGCGCCATGCCGCTTTCATGGAACGAGATTCGCCACCGCGCCATCGTCTTTAGCAGAGACTGGAAAGGCGTTGCCCGCGAAGCCGCCGAGCGTCAAACTTTTTGGAACGAGTTTTTCAACGTTTTCGGCGTCCGCCGCCGCACGGTAGCCACCTTCGAGGAGCCTGTCAAAAAGCTCTCGGGCGATTGGGGCTACATTGATCTGTTCTGGCCGGGCCGCCTGTTGGTCGAACACAAGTCCGCCGGCGCGGATTTGGGGAAGGCGCATGCTCAGGCCATGGCCTATATCCGCGGTCTCAAAGACAGCGGGCGCGACCGCGAGATTCCCCGCTGGCTGATCGTCTCGGATTTCGCGCGCATCGCGCTGCACGATCTTGAGCCGGAGCAAGAACCCGACTTGCCGCTGTTGAACCGCTTGCCGCCGAGCGTCGAATTTACGCTGGCCGACTTGCATCAATGGATTCGCCATTTTGCCTTTATCGCCGGCTACACCCAACATCGGCTCGACCCCGAAGACCCGGCGAACCTCGAAGCCACGCAACTGATGTGCGATCTGCACGACGCCCTGGAAGCGGGCGGCTATGCCGGGCACGAACTCAAGCGTTTTCTGGTCCGCATTCTCTTCTGTCTCTTTGCCGAAGACAGCGGCATCTTCCCCCAGAAGGCCTTTGAATTGTTTCTCCGCGACCGCACCGCCGCAGACGGTTCCGATCTCGGCGTCCGGCTCGAACAGCTCTTTCACGTCCTGAACACCGACATCCCGCGACGCCAACGCAATCTGGACGAGGAGCTCAGCCAGTTTCCCTACGTCAACGGCGACCTGTTCGCCGAACGCCTCGCCTTCGCCGAGTTCAACAGCGACATGCGGAACTGTCTGCTCGCCTGCTGCGGGTTTCGCTGGGAAACGATTTCTCCCGCCGTGTTCGGCTCGCTTTTTCAGGCCGTCATGGACGGCAAGGAGCGCCGGCAGATCGGCGCGCACTATACGGCGGAAAAGAACATCCTCAAGCTTATCCGCTCGCTGTTTCTCGACGAACTCCGCGCCGAGTTCGAGGCGATCAAGGTCGACCGCTCCACTCGCCGCGCCGCACGATTACAGGAATACCATAAAAAACTGGCCCAACTCCGTTTTCTCGACCCGGCGTGCGGCTGCGGCAACTTTCTCGTGATCACCTACCGCGAACTCCGCGCGTTGGAACTCGAAGTGCTTGTGGCAATTCACGGCCGCCAGCAAGTACTCTCGCTCGACGACGTGAACCGGCTCTCCAAACTCGACGTCCATCAGTTCTACGGCATCGAGATCGAGGAGTTTCCCGCCCGCATCGCCGAGGTCGCGCTGTGGCTGACCGACCATCAAGCGAACGTTGCACTTTCTCAGGCGTTCTCGCAGCTCGTCCTTCGTCTTCCGCTTCGCGCCTCGCCGCACATCCACGTCGGCAATGCGCTGCGCATGGACTGGCGGGAAGTCATTCCGCCGGACCAGTGTTCCCACATCCTCGGCAATCCGCCGTTCGTCGGCGGGAAATACCAGACCGACGAGCAACGCGCGGACATGGACGTTGCGGCGGCGGGAATCAAAAACGCGGGGTTGCTCGATTATGTAACGGGTTGGTACTTCAAGGCGGCCGACTACATCCAAGGCACTCGCATAACCGTGGGCTTCGTTTCTACCAACTCGATCACGCAGGGCGAGCAAACGGGCGTGTTGTGGAACCCGCTCTTTCATGATTTCGGCCTGAAAATTCATTTTGCCCATCGCACATTCCCGTGGGAAAGCGAGGCTCGCGGCAAAGCGCACGTCCACGTCGTGATTATCGGTTTCGGCGCCTTCGACATCGGCAACAAGAAGCTTTATGATTACGATGGAGGCGATGCCACCCTCAACGTCGTCAACAATATCAGCCCTTATCTCGTGCAAGGTCCCGACCGCGCCGTCACAAACCGCACGAAGCCGATTTGTGCGGTCCCGCAGATGGGCATTGGCAACAAGCCCATTGACGACGGTAATTATCTGTTCACGCCTGAAGAAAAAGCGGAATATCTGCGGCTTGAACCGCTGGCGAAACCGTTCTTCCGCCGTTGGATCGGCTCCGAGGAGTTCATCAACGGCATCGAACGGTGGTGCCTATGGCTGGGCGACTGTCCGGCTGCGCAGTTACGGAATATGCCGCAAGCGTTGGCCCGCGTCGAAGCGGTGCGCAAGTTCCGTTTAAAAAGCAAAAGCGCGCCGACGCAAAAATTGGCTTCGACTCCAACGCGGTTTCATGTTGAAAACTTTCCCCAGCGTTCCTATCTCGTTGTTCCCAAAGTCAGTTCGGAGCGTCGCACCTATATTCCCATCGGTTTCATCAGGCCGGAAGTGTTGAGCAGCGATCTGCTGCAAATTGTCCCCGAGGCCGCGCTCTATCACTTCGGCGTTCTTTCCTCCGCGATGAATATGGCGTGGGTCCGGCATGTTTGCGGCCGGTTGAAGTCTGATTACCGGTATTCCAACCGACTTGTGTACAACAACTTCCCTTGGCCGGAATCACCGACTCAAGCCCAACAGGACGCTGTGGAGAACTGCGCCCGAAAAGTTTTGGAATTGAGATTGGAATATGGCGACGGTCGACACGGATATCTGCCGACCAAGAAACCCCGAGTTGTGCCGGCTACGCTGGCCGATCTCTACGACCCGTTGACGATGCCGGCCCCGCTGTTGAAGGCCCATCAAGCGCTCGACCGGGCGGTGGATCGCTGTTACCGCAAAGAGCCCTTCCCGAGCGACCGCCATCGCGTCGAATATCTCTTCGCCCTTTACGAAAAGATCACGGCCCCGCTGCTGCCGGCGGGAAAGCCGAAACAAAAGAAACAATAACGCAACGAGGTTCATTGGCCTTTCCTCTATACGAGGCGATCGGCGGCAGTCGAGCTAGGTGAATTACGAGGAGTTAACGTGGCAAGTCATGTTTTCGGACCCGTGCCGTCTCGACGTCTTGGACGGTCGCTAGGCGTTGACCTTGTTCCGCTGAAAACGTGTTCCTACGACTGCATCTACTGCCAACTCGGTCGAACCACATGCAAGACCGTCGAGCGCAAAGAGTGGGCGCCGCTCGAACAAGTATTGGAGGATGTGAAACAAAAACTCGACGCGCGGCCGGATTATATCACGCTGAGCGGTTCGGGAGAGCCTACGCTCTTTAAGCCTTTGGACAAACTCATCGACGGCATTCGGGCGATGACCGACATTCCGATCGCCGTGCTGACCAACGGTTCGCTGTTGCATCTCCAAGAAGTCCAGTCGGAATTGTCTCAGGCGGATTTAGTGATACCCTCGTTGGATGCCGGCACGGAGGGCGCTTTCCGGCTGGTCAACCGCCCGCATGAGTCGATTTCTTTTGAAAGCATGTTGTCGGGGTTGATTGAATTTCGCCGTCGTTTTCGCAAGTCCTATTGGCTGGAAGTCTTCTTAATTGGCGCGTATACGACTTATGAAGAAGAGCTTTCTGAGATCCGCCGCTGCGTCAAGTTGATTTGTCCCGATCGCGTCCAGTTGAACACCGTGACCCGTCCTCCGGCGGAAAACTACGCTGCCGCGGTCCCGCGCGAGCAAATGGAGAAAATCGCCGCGACGTTTTCACCGCCGGCGGAAGTCATCGCCGAGTTTCGCTCCGCCGCCGAGAAGGAAGTTGGTCAAGCCGGCCGCGACGAAGTTTTTCAACTGCTCAAGCGGCGACCTTGCTCAATCGACGACATCGTCGGCGGCCTGACCATGCACCGCAACGAAGTCCTAAAACATGTCGAGCATCTTTGCGCTGATGGTCTATTGGAAGAAAGCCGGGTTGGAGAGAAGCTTTACTATAAAGTTGCGCAACAATCGTAGTTCCGGCGGCCTGCGCTGGACCTGCCGATCAGATCCATCGCGAAAATGGTTTAGAATACCCGTATTTTCTCGCTGTCGATGACCCCCAGCGACCATTCGGGCAGAAGTTGCCTTTTGCGCCGCGTCTATCCCGGCAGAAAAGGCGGTGCTGGTGGATTGCGATGGGGACGCCGCCGACCTGCACCTGGTTTACGAACCGCGGATCGACCGGCGCGAGGCTATTTCGACCGGCAGCAAGGCGAGGATCAAAGCGGGCCGCAGCACGGCCTGCGGCTACGCGAGACGCCGTGACGGTTTGATGCAATCTGTTTTGACATGGCTATGTTCTTTCGACCCGGGAACAGTTATAATTCGAGACAAAAAGCGGGAAGATGAATGGAACGAGCATTTCAGGATTATTATCCGGACGAGCTAAGCCTTTGCTACGGCTGCGGTCGGCTGAACGAACACGGCCTGAAGGTGAAAAGCTATTGGAACGGCGAAGAAACCATCGCCGTGTTTCATCCTCAACCTTACCACATGGCCGCCCCGGGCTATGTGTACGGCGGCCTGCTCGCCTCGATCATCGACTGTCACGGCACCGGGACCGCCGCGGCGGCGGCCTATCGCGCGGAGCATCGGGCAATGGATACGCAGCCGGCGATTCGATTTGTGACGGCCTCGCTGCACGTAGACTACCTCCGCCCCACGCCCTTGGGCGTGCCCTTGGAAATCCGCGGAAAGGTCAAGGAGATCGTAGGCCGCAGGATTGTGGTCGCGGCTACGGTGTCGGCCAATGGAAAAACGTGCGTTAAGGGAGAGGTCGCGGCGGTTCGGCTTCCCGCAGGTTGGTTGCCAAAACCCGGCTAAAAAACACAATCCACGGTCATTCCCATGCCTGACTCAACTGCACTGAACGTATTGAATCGCGAGTTTCTGGCCATTCGCTGTCGGCTTGTCGACCTTGCCGCCGCGCTCGATCGCGTTGATCGAGCAGACGGTCGGGCGACTGACGATCCGCGATGGCGCCAACTGCAACAGGCCGTCGGGGTGCTGGCCGATCCGGACGGCAACCGCGCCGAACGGGTGCAAATGGCGTTTTCGCTGCCCTATTTCGCAGACTGGCGGCGCCAGTACGGCGTATAAAGCGGCAGCACGCAGCATCCTATTAAATTTCCGGAAAAGGAGAAATCGCCTGATTTCACAAGAGATAAAATCGTTGTTCGACGGCAAACACACCTGTTGGATTGCCACGGTTGACGCCTCGGGCGTTCCAAACGTCGCGCCGATGCGAAACGCATGGTGGTTTGGCGAGCGGAGCATCGTCGTCGGCGACGTGTTTATGAAGGCCACGGCCGCCAATGTTCGCTCGACAGGCAAGGCGTGCATCGGCGTTTACGATCCGGATGCCGAACGGTCATGGAAGCTGACGGGCTCGGCCGCATACGCGACCGACGGGCCGTGCTGCGAATTCGCCCATGCCGAATTGCAAAAAAAGAAGCCCGGCAATCAATTCAAGGGCGTCGTCGTATTGAATGTTCAGGCCGTGTATGACCAGGCCCCCGGGCCCAATGCCGGCAATCGGGTCGTCTCGCTTTAGATGGATAAATCATGCACTTTATCGATCCGCATATTCACATCGCGTCCAGAACGACCGACGATTTACAGGCCATGGCCAACGCCGGATGCCTGGTCGTAGGCGAACCGGCCTTTTGGATGGGCTACGATCGCAGCAGCGCGGGCAGCTTCTACGACTATTTCCGGCAGCTTACCGAGTGGGAGCCGAAACGAGCCGCCAACTACGGCATTCAACATTATGCCTGGATGGGCATTAACGCCAAGGAGGCCGAAAACGTCGGCTTTGCCAAAGAGGTGATCGCCCTGCTGCCCGAATTCCTCGATCGGCCCAATGTGCTGGGCATCGGCGAGGTCGGACTGCACAAGAACACGAAAAACGAAGTACTCACGCTGTTGGAACTGATCGAATTGGCCGTCCAACGCAACGAGCAATTGCTATTTCACACGCCGCATCTTGCCGACAAATATCAAGGCACGCGGATGATTCTCGATCTGTTGCGGGCCGACCGCCGGATCGACCGCAGCCGCGTGTGCGTCGATCACTGCGAAGAACACACCGTGCGCATGGTGCTCAACGAGGGCTACTGGGCGGGAATCACGCTGTATCCGACGACCAAGGCCACGCCCGAGCGAACCGTGGATATGGTCGAAACGTTCGGCTCGGAGCGCATCCTGGTGAACTCATCGGCCGACTGGGGGCCGTCCGATCCGTTGGCCGT
Source organism: uncultured Planctomycetaceae bacterium (assembly GCA_964392255.1). Taxonomy (GTDB): domain Bacteria; phylum Planctomycetota; class Planctomycetia; order Pirellulales; family Thermoguttaceae; genus CAYMQL01. The sequence goes on from CAYMQL010000002.1 coordinate 25,823, forward strand.
GCCGAAGTTTATGGCCGCCATGCGCCGCCGCAACCATCCCGAGTCGTTGATCCGGCGAATCGTCTATGAAAACCCGCTGGCCTTTTTCAACCAGAGCGTCCATTTCAAGTTCTCTTGCCCAAGCTAACCCGCAATTTTTTAACTCGCGGGTAAAACTCCCGGCGGCGTGTTCTATTTAGTTTCTGTTGCGGAAAGCTCGAAATCCATAGGATGCGTGCTTGCACGCATCTGATTTCACGGCAAATCCATATTGGTGCGTGCAAGCACGCACCCTACCAAGACTGCACATCCCCAACGCGGGAAATCTTGTGCCGGCTATCCTCTAAAGCGGAGGGCAAGGGATTCCGAACCACCGCAAATTCATCGGAAAAACCGGGGATTCCTGAGCAAGACAGCTTTAAATCCAGCTCTGTTACGGACGGAAGCCAAGCAGGCGACGTAGACAGTGCATCCTTGCGGGTTGTAGCGATTGCGCGGCCGCACCTTGGCCAAAAACACAAACGCGATATTCTAGCGATCGTCCGCCTGGCCTCCGAGGATAACCGAGGCTGGTGCTGTGCTTTTGAAGAAATCGACGATGATTGAGTCAACCTACTCCTTCTCCGGTATAACTTACTGGATTTAGTGCCCACTGAACATTTGCAAGACCAGTGAAGAGCATAAGTACAACCCCCAAAAAGACATTCCTTTGGTCATCATCATTCCTCCACTCATTCATATCCATCAAGTCCTTTTGCCAACATGGTATCTGCCGTCCATCACTGAGCGCCACTGTGCAACAATGCTCCACGCTTTCAAGCCAGTCTTTCAGTATCCGAAAATTACCGCTTACTTCATCGTCCGAAAGCACAATCGTGAAATCCGAATGGGCAATAGCGTTGCGAATATCCTGAACGGCCTTTAATGCCGCGCAATCCTGATTTTCAAGAAAGCCTGCTTCATTACAACGTTTCAGGTTCCTTCCAATACTCCACGAAAACTTGCAGTCTGGATTGTGTGCTTTCAAACATCGACATATTCCTTTATTTAGAAACTCCGTACCCATGAGCACTTGTGCAAGTTCTGTTTGGCCACGTAAAACGCCGAGAATGGGCTGTCCCTTCTTATTTAAGAATTGTGGAGCTATCACCATGCGCCCATCAAGCGTTCCTCTTGCACTTGTTCCGCGTGGGAACGGCAAAAAGTCCATCCGCATTTTTTGGCCCTCCATTGAATGTGCTACTGTCCCAATTTGTGGTTACGTCTGAACCTACAGGGTAAGATGATGCTGTCAAGATGGCGATGGCCTGTGGCATGTGATGGGGGGCTGCAAGTGCCTACTCTGCTGGATAAGTCGGTCATTGACAACCGGAGAGGGATTAGGTAGGGTTTATGAAGGAGGGATGATCGCCATGCTTTCATTAACCGTGGAACTTGACGAGCAGGTGGCCGAGGCCGTTCGCAATATGGCTGCGGCCCAGCGCCGTAGCGAACGTGAAATCGTTCAAGAAGCCGTCGCGGCCTATGCCCACGGTGCCCGGCCTATGCCGCAAGGCATTGGTAAATACCGAAGCGGCCAGACCGACGTTTCGGAAAAGGTCAAAGACATTCTCCGCGACGAGGCGAAGGAACGACGATGGCCTTAGTGTGCGATACCGGCGGCGTGTACGCCCTATACGACGCCGACGACAAGCATTACCCCGCTGCCAAGCGAGTTGTGGAGGACGAAGTAGGGCCATTGTATTTGCCTGTGGTTCTGCTGGCGGAAATCGACTACCTGCTTACGACGCGGCTGGGCGTCGATGCAGCCTTGGATTTCCTCCAGAGCGTCGAAGCATTGGCCTTCACATTGGTAGAACTAGCGACGGAAGACCTTGCCCGCTGCCGCGAGTTGGTGGCTCAATACCGAGACATGCCGCTTGGAATCGCCGATGCCGCCGTTGTGGCGACGGCAGAACGCTTGAAAATCCAGCGTCTTCTCTCTGTGGACGAGCGGCATTTTCGAGCAGTCAAGCCGCGAGGGCTGAATAATTTCGTCCTCTTGCCGACAGACCAAGAATGATGATCTACAGCCGCTCGCTGACGTATAACCATTCGCCCAAAACACAGCAGGATCAGCCGAAAAGGACAGCGTTAAATCCAGCTTTACGGCAGCGTTAAATGCAGATTTGGACACGGCGACCCATTCTGCGCCATGTTTCCCGTTTCTTTCGCAACCTCTTGGGCTGCATCAGTTTGGGGCAGCACGTCCCAACATAGGACATCATGCACCACCCCCTAAAGCGGAGGGCAAGGGAGTCGAACCCTCAACGGCTTGCGCCGCATCTGATTTCGAGTCAGACTGCTAACCATTCGCGTACCCTCCAGGCTGCCTGGCCCGCGGGGCAGACCCTGCAACAGAGATCGAGACTTGCGCCGCGATCTCCTCACTCGATTCTATCACAAAAGCCGGTCCCGCCAAGGCCGGCCCTGGGGCCGCTTGTCGGCGGCGTCTAGCCGCCTGTTGAAATAGTCGTTTTTGTGGAAGTTTGTGTGCCACTGGCTCTGCCAGTGCCGTGCTATTTTGGATCACCCTGCACTGGCAAAGCCAGTGGCACACAATTTCAACAGGCTG
>CAYMQL010000003.1:0-1863 GCA_964392255.1 uncultured Planctomycetaceae bacterium
GACATACAGGGGGTTCGCCACGCCCGAATATCCCGGCCGCCCGTCCAAATTGCACACCAAAATGTTTTTCGACTCGTGGACGGCGAGGATCGGCATGCCCGAGATGGGCGTGCCGTCGGTTTCTTTGGCCGCCGGATTCACAACGTCGCAGGCCCCCACGACTACGGCGAGATCGGTCGCGGCGAACTGCGAATTGATTTCAGGCATGTCGAACAGCCAGTCGGAATCGACCTCGGCCTCGGCCAAAAGGACGTGCATGTGGCCGGGCATTCGGCCGGCGATCGGGTGGATGGCGAATTGCACCTGCTTGCCCATCGCCGCCAGCCGGTTGGCCAAGCCCACCACTTCGAATTGGGCATGCGCCAAGGCCATGCCGTAGCCGGGAACAATGATCACGCGGCCGGCGTTCTGAATCGCGTCGAGCGCGCGCACCTGGGGCGGCGTTTCCGAAACCGGCGCCCGCTCGGACGCCGCCGCGGCCGGCGACTTGTTCGGCGCGCCAGAGGTGGCGGCGGCGATGCGTTTTCCGCCGGTCACGACGAAAACGTCGAGCAGATTTCGATTCATGGCCCGGCACATCACGTGGGTCAGAATCGAGCCGGAGGCGGCCACCGTGGCCCCGGCGGCCACAAGCAACTGATTCTGCACGATGATGCCGCAGAACGAGGCCGCTAGTCCCGCGGTTGCGTTGAGAAACGAAATGAGCACCGGCATGTCAGCGCCGCCGATACGGATCGAAAACACCACGCCCAAAACAATAGAAATCAGCACCAGCGCCGAGGCGCACGCCAACAGCGCCGATCCGGTCGCCCAAAACGCCCAGACGATCAGCCCGACAATCGGCGCGACAAGCCCGAGCACCAGCGCGTTGTGGTTGGGCAGGATGGTGGGCGATTGCCGAACGACGCCCGACAGCCGGGCGCTGGCCACCATGCTTCCGCTGAAGGTGGCCGCGCCGATCACGATGCCCAAGGCGCCGGAGAACAGGCCGACGGCGGTGCAATCGGCCGCTTGGCGCGTCAGTTCGACGAAAGAGATCAAGAAGGCGGCGATGCCGCCGGCGCCGTGCTGAAAGGCCACCATCGCGGGAATCTGAATCATGTTAACCCGCATGGCCACGAACACGCCCACGAGTCCTCCGGCCAGCAGGGCCAGGAAGACGAACGCGGGATCCGCGGGACGATAACGCCAAAGGACGGCGGCCATGGCGCACAGCAGCGCGGCGGCGGCGATCAGGTTGCCCGATCGCGCCCCGCGCGGCGTCCGAAACCGCGCTATGCCCGCGATCAGCAACACGATGATGGCGAGATCGATCAACAACTGAGGCCCGTTTTCCATCGCATTGCCGCCTTCTCGACAGGGCGTCCGGCGGCAGGCGCCGGCGAAGAAGCATTCAAGGTGACTCGCTCTTGGATTTGAACAGCCGGAGCATGCGGTCGGTGATGGCGAATCCGCCGACCATGTTGAAGGCCGCCAGTGCGACGGCCAAACCGCCGAGCAGCTTCGCCGCGGTTCCGATCTCGACGGCCAACAGCGCGAATCCGCCGAGGATCGTCACCGCCGAAACGGCGTTGGTCATCGACATCAGCGGCGTATGAAGCCGCGAGGGAACCTTCGAGATCAGGACATACCCGACCAGAAAGGCAATCGCAAAAGTAGACGCCATCAGGGCAAGCTCGGCCATGCTGCTCTCCTCAATCCCGGGGGATTACGTCAGGCGGCGTTCATCGCCTTCAGCGACGGAATGTCGAACTCGCGCGACGGCAGCACGCGGGCTGGTCTGGTCTTCGCATCGCCGGCCTGCCTGGCCGCCTCCGGCGCGGTGCGCCGGGATCCGCCTTCCGTGCCGATCGAAGGGCCCAG
>CAYMQL010000003.1:1873-21398 GCA_964392255.1 uncultured Planctomycetaceae bacterium
CGTGCCCTGGTGAACGATCTGCTTCTGATACGTGACCAGCGAGTGGCGCACGATCTCGTCGTCCAAGTCGGGCGATGCCGGGCCGCTTTTGAACAGGTTCTGCACGTAGTGCAGCATGTTGTTGGCGTAGAGCCAACTGGCATGGACCGGCATCGAGCCGGGAATGTTCCAGATTCCGTTGATCATAACGCGGTGCTTCATCACCTCCAGCCCGGGCGTCGTCGCGGCGCAGTTGCCGCCCTGATCGATCGAAACGTCCACAATGACCGAGCCGGGCTTCATGCGTTGGACCATTTCCTCGGTGACGAGCACGGGCGCGACCTCGCCGGGAACCAGCGCGCTGAGGATCAAAATGTCGGCCGCGGCGACGTGGGGAGCAAGAATTTCGCGCTCTTTGGCGACCCAGTCGGACGGCAGGGCCTTGGCGTAGCCGCCCTCGCCGATGGCCAACTCGTCCGGAACGTCGAAGCCGATCACTTTCGCGCCGAGGCTCTCGGCCGCCTTGCGTGCTTCGTCCCGAATGTCGACGGCCTTGACCGAGCCGCCCAGCCGCTTGATCGTCGCGATCGCCTGCAAGCCGACCACGCCCGCCCCGACCACCAGAAACTGCGCCGACTTGATCGTGCCGATGGCGGTCCCGATCATGGGGATGAACTTCGGCAGCCTGTTGGCGGCCATCAGCACCGACTTGTAGCCGGTCACGGTACTCATCGAGGTCAGGGCGTCCATGACCTGAGCCCGGGGAATTCGCGGAATTCCATCCATCGTCAACGAGGTGATGTTTTTGGCGGCGAGCATCCGGATCGTCGGATGGCTCGGCAGCGGAGCAGGGTGCAAAAAGGTGATCAATACGGTATTGTCCCGCATCATCTCGACCTCGTGCTTGCCCGTCTCTTTGTTGTAGCACGGCTGCTTGACCTTCAAGACGACGTCCGAACCGGCGAACAAGCTTGCGGCGTCGGGAACGATTTTGGCCCCGGCCTTCACGTAGTCCTCATCGGAGCAGAACGCGCCCTCGCCCGCCGAGGCCTGGACCCGGACCTCAAACCCCATCTTGACGTATTCGGCAACCATTTCGGGCAGCGCCGCGACCCGCAACTCGCCGTCCAAAATTTCTTTGGGAATTCCAAGAATCATCGCGTTTCTCCCGGGCAACAATAGATATCGATTTTGCGCCAGACCAACGCGGCGGCGTCTGGATGTCGCCAGTCAAGGGCCGAACCGTTGGCGGTTGGCGTGATGATAGTACAGGTTTTCGGCCGTATCAAGCCCCCCCGTCGCCCTTTCCAGCCGGGTTACTTCCCTAATATGGCACGATCCGGCATAATCGCGGCATGAGAAGCCTATACTCGTCTGCGGCGATCGGAATGCTGTTGCTTGCCGGCTGCGTGCCGAATCGGGAATCGCCGTCGCCGACGGCGTCCGAATTAGCGGCTCAAGCAGGACTCGGCCCCGCCGGAGAACGGCGGGTCGACGATTTCAACCTGCCTCTGATCATCCAGATCGAGGCGCCCGAGGTCCCGCCGGAAATTCAAGGCCCGACGCGGCCGTTCGTGTCGGCGTCGACGACCGCAGACGCCGACGAAGAGGGCACGGACCTGTGGTTCTGGACGCAACTGTTGGCGGCCAGCGAATGGCTGATCCGTTTGATCATGCTGCCGGTGATCGTCTTGCGCAAGGAAAAGCCGACGACGTGTCTGGCTTGGCTGGCGATCGTGTTTTTCGAGCCTTGGATCGGGCTGGGGTTGTATCTGCTGATCGGCGAGAACCGGTTAGGGCACCGGCGATTGAAGCGGCGTCAGAGCCGGCGGCCGCTGTTGGCGGCCTCGGAATACCCGGCCGTCGAGCCCCATCACGTCGTCGATCCGTGCCAGGCCGACGACTACCGCGTGTTGGTGCAACTGGCCGAGCACGCCGGCGGGCTGCCGGTGGTGGGCGGCAACGCGATTTCGATGATGACCGACACCAACGTGGTGATCAATCAGCTGATCGCCGAGATCGACGCGGCGCAACAACACGTCCACCTGTTGTTCTATATTATCAAGGACGACAGCGTAGGCCGGCGCGTGGCCGACGCCTTGGGGCGGGCGGCCGGGCGCGGGGTGGCCTGCCGCGTGTTGGCCGACGCGCTCGGCTCCCGACAACTTTTCAAGCGGATGGCCCCCGCGATGCGCCAGCAAGGCGTGCGCATCTATCCGGCGCTGCCGGCCAACTTGTGGCGCATCCCCTTCTCCCGGCTCGATCTGCGGAACCACCGCAAGCTGGCGGTGATCGACGGCAAGGTCGCCTTCACCGGCTCGCAGAACATCGTCGAAGCCACCTACGGCCACAAACGGGCAGGCGCGTGGCACGACATCATGGCCCGCGTCACCGGGCCCGTCGTCCGGCAGCTTCAGAGCATCTTTCTCGAAGACTGGTTTTACGAGTCGGGCGAGTTGCTCGAAGATGCGGCCCTGTTTCCGCCCAGCCAGGCCGAAGGGCCGATCGCCGTGCAGGTCATTCCAACCGGCCCGGACCGGCCGACCGAACTGTTCCAAGACCTGATCGTCCGCTCGATTTTCATGGCCCGGCGGCGCGTGGTCATTACCTCGCCGTATTTCATTCCGAACGAAGCGATGCTCTTGGCGCTGCGGCTGGCGGCGCTGCGCGGCGTGCAGGTCGACCTGGTGATTCCGCGGCGATGCGACCACCCCATGGTCCAAGCGGCGGGCAGCTTCTACTGCGACTATCTGATGCGGTACGGCGTCAACGTCTATCTGTTCCTCGAAGGCATGTTGCACGCCAAGACGCTTACGGTCGACGACGAGCTGGCGATGTTCGGCTCGGCTAACTACGACATCCGCTCGTTCGACTTGAATTTCGAGTTGAACCTGTTCATCCACGCCGAGACGGCCGTCGACGAAATGCGGCGGTTGCAACAGGCCTATCTCGATCGTTCGCGCCAGGCCACGCCCGACGACTGGCCGACCCGAACCACGCTCGGCCGGCTGAAAGTGAATCTGGCCAAGCTCTTCAGCCCGCTGCTGTAGCCTAACCCGCATTTCTACCCGCCGTTTATTGCCTGTCAGGTAAATAATGTCGCAATAGCCGGGGGCTAACAGCCCCCGGAATGTGCGTGGAATGGCGATTTCGTTCCGGGGGCTGTTCGCCCCCGGCTATCTTGATACGACATTACTTTCCTGAGACTCAATAGCCGCCGACGTGCCGTCGGCCGCTATACGTCATTGGTTTTCTGATCCCCAATAAACAGCGGCAAGAAACGCGCGCTATCGGTGCGCTTCGATGATGCGGAACTCGACGCCCTTGATCGGGGCGCCGCCGTTGTGGAACGCCAGGCCGTGATAGCGATAGTTCGTCATGCGGCGGTGCGTGTGGCCGAAGTAAACGTTGCGCACGCCGTTGCCGGGCCCTTCGCCGATGCTTTCCAGATACTTCAGAATCCGGCGGACGACGACCCGCTTTGAAAAAACCAACTGCGGCACCGGTTTGTGCAGCCGCGTCAATACGACCACGTCGTACAACATGCTCAAAAACGGCCCGCGACGCCGGTGGTCGAGCCACTCCTGCCGGGCCTCGACCAACATGCCCGCGTCCATCTGCCGATCGGCTACGTCGCCGTGCAAAAACACGCTGGCGCCAAGTCGAACGTAGTAGCGATGCCACGAAAGATTGGCGATCCGCTGGTCCAGCACAACCAGCCGATCGATAAACTCCTGGTGGTAGTCGTGATTGCCCAACACCAGATGGAAATGGCAATTTGGACAGGCGGCGGCCAGCTCTTCGAGCCATTGCACCGCGCGGTCGAGCGCCCGGTTGTGCGAAATCTGCGCCCAACGAAAATCGAAGGTGTCGCCGCCGAGTATGAACGCCTCGGCGTGCGACGCGGTCCGGGCGATCTGCTCCAAATAACGATGGGCGTTCGACCGGTTGGCGAACAGATGCAGGTCTGAAACAAAAAAACACTTGCCGGTTTCGGTCATGGCGTCGATGTTTCCCGCAGGCTGCCTGAATAAAAGGTTTCAACGCCCGCCGACGTGCGCAGCCGAATGCCGCCGTCGTCGGCAATGCCCTCGCAACGGCCGGCGACGCTGCGACGCTCGCATTGCAGCGTCGCCATGCGGCCGCGTTGCCGGCAAAGCGCGTCGGCCCGGGCCGCGACGCTTCGGGGATCGTCGCGCAATCGCTGAAATTGGTTTTGCAGGCATTTAAGCAGCCCGACGAGCGTTTCGGTCGGGTCGAACCGCCTCCCGGCGAGGTCGCAAAGCGTGACGGCGGTCGATTGCAGCTCGGCCGGCGCGTCGGCCAATGTGTTGTTCGCGTTCAGGCCGATGCCGACGACGTGCCGGCGATTCGGCAACGCCTCGATCAGGATGCCGGCCAGCTTTTTTTCATCGACCAGCACGTCGTTGGGCCAGCGGATGCCGACCGCATGCCCCGGCAGCAACGGCGCGACCGCATCGACCACGGCGACGGCCGCCGCCAACGCGACAAGCGGCGCAGGGCCGTCGATGGCGCCGACCGTAGGGCCGTCGACCAGCAGGCTGAACGCCAAGGCGCCCGGCCCGGTCCACCAACGGTTCGCGCCGCGGCCGCGGCCGGCCGTCTGCCGGTCGGCCGCAACCAAAAGCGGCATTTCGGCGGCAGCTTGCCTTCCGCATTCGGCCGCGCGGTCGTTGGTCGATCCAAGGCTCGGATGGTGCTCCGCCCGGACGACGAAGGTCTCTCGAAGAAGCCGATCCGTGTCGAGCGTCATTCGGGAGGGTCCGTTTTGCCTGATTGATGTTTCTCGACGATGCTGCGGACGTCGTGCATCTCAAAACCATATTGTTGACGAAGCCGCCCCAAGCGTTCGTCGGCAGAAACGTCGTGCGGCAGGCCCAGTTCTTTTGCAATGGCCGCGGCCGAGACGCCGGTCTGCCGCTCGATTTCGCTCAAGGTCATCGAGCCGTTGATCGAGGCGGCGGACGAAGCCTTGGGACGCTGGTCGGAGCGCGTTTTATGGAGCGGCTCGCCGGAGTTTTCGACCCGGCCCAGCAGCGGCGCCGCGGCAATCGCCAGTACGATCAGCAGGGCGACGAGGGACGACGCGACGCGAGCGCCCGATTTTTCGCCGCATCCTTTGACCACAGCGACGACCCACGCCCAATGCAGGTAGACATGGATCGCGATGGCAACCATCAGCGCGACGGCGATCCAAAAATGAACGTTGCCCCACTCGTGGCGATCCATGCCCCAAAGGGTGCTGAAATGTCCGGTGCCCGGCGGCAGCACGTAGCGGATCACCGCCCCGGTCGCGGCCAGAAACACAAACGCCGCAAATGCCGCGGCGTCGACGATTGCATTCAGAGACGATCGGCTCACCGTGTCCTCCTGCGCCGTTCGGCGCGACAAGGTCAAAATGGTCCGTCTATCCGTAGCCCAGTTTTTGCAGGTCGTCCTCGGTCAGCCCGTGGTGGTGGGCCAATTCGTGCAAAATCGTGATTCGAATCTCTTCGCGGAGCCGGTCGGTCGTGATGCGCCCCCGGTCGTCGGCGGCGGCGGACAGGATGCCCTCGCGATAGATGGTCACAACGTCGGGCAGCGTGCCCGAGTGGCTGACGCTTTTATCTCCAATCGGGATGCCGGTGTACAGCCCGCAAAGGTCGTCGATATACTCCATGCCCATTCGATCCATCACGTCGTCCGAAGGATAATCCTCCACATGCAAAGGCACCCGTTCGATCAGTTCATGGATCAGCGGGGGCATCCTCTGGAGCACCCATTCGAGTTGTTCGTCAAAGCGTTGGCGTGCGCGGGAATTCACGGGCGGCGATGCTCCAAACGACCTTGCTTCAGTACGACTGTACAATCATAGCAGTTTTAAGGCCGCCGGCCACGGGCGGCGCCGCGGATATTTTCCACCGTCGCCGCGCCGTGCCCCCATGCCGGCCGACGATCTCCGAAAATAAAAAAGCCCCGGGCGCTCTCGCCCGAGGCTAAAATCATGCAATTCAGTTTTTCGCGCCGCGTTCTCAGACCAGCTCTTTGCGCACCGCCCAAACCGCGGCTTGCGTCCGGTCCGAAACGCCGATCTTGCGCAGAATGTGCTGCACGTGCTCTTTGACGGTTTCGTAGCTGATGTGCAGCGTATTGGCGATTTCCTTGTTCGTCAGTCCATAGGCCAACTGGCGAAGCACTTCGCTCTCGCGCTGGGTCAAGGGCACTTCCACGTCGGCGGCCAGACGCGGCGTGGCCAACGCGCCGGTCACGCGGCGCAGCTCGTCGCGGGTCCAAGCGCTTTCGCCCGCGGCGGCGGTGCGAATGCCGGCCAGAAGTTCCTCGCGCGTGCAGCCCTTCAACAAGTAGCCGCTGGCGCCCAACGCCACGGCGCGGGCGACATACGTCGGATTGTCGTACGTCGAGAGAATCAAGATCGGCAGATTGGGCTTGTCGAGCTTGATGCGCCCCAGGGCCGTCAGTCCGTCGCCTTCGGGCATGCGAATGTCCATCAAGACGACATCCACTTCGTTCTCCAAGGCGAACTTCACCGCGGCTGCGCCGGTGGAGACCTCGCCCACGACCTTGACCTCCGTACCGGTGAACATGCTTTTCAGGCCGCTTCGAACCACTTCGTGGTCGTCGGCCACCAATAGTCGAATCTTGTTTGTCATTGCAGACTCCAATCTGTTCAGCGCGCCGAGGGTTCTTTTTTTGGATACGTTGATTCTGGACGAAGCACCGCCTGGGGGCTTTCGCGGCTCCCCGCCGGATCGCCCCCTATGTGGCCAAAGTGCTTTAATACCTAACAATCATAGCAGAGAATCGACAGGGGGGTAAGCCCCTAGCGGAAATTCGGGGGAATCAACGGCACGATAATGTGGAAAACCGCAACAAAAACCCACAACACATACCACAGGGGGATTCTAAAACAATTCGGCAGGGTCGTTTTAGGCTTCGAGTTTGCGAATAATCGCCGCCGCCATTTCGCGAGTCCCTACCGCAGTGGGGTCGTTACGATCGCCCTTCATGTCGTACGTTACGTCCTTGCCCTCGGCAATCACGGCTGCCACAGCCTTTTCGAGCCGGTCGGCCGCCTCCGTCTCTTTCAAATAACGAAGCATCAGCACGGCCGAAAGCACAACGGCCGTCGGGTTGACCTTGTTGAGTCCCTTGTACTTCGGGGCGCTGCCGTGGGTGGCCTCGAACACGGCGCCGTTGGGGCCAAGGTTGGCGCCCGGCGCTACGCCCAAGCCGCCGACCAAACCGGCCGCCAAGTCGCTGACGATGTCGCCGTAAAGGTTCGGCAGCACCAGGACGTCGTACAACTCCGGCTTTTGAACCAACTGCATGCACATGTTGTCGACGATGCGGTCTTCGAACTCGATGTCGGAGTAATCCTGGGCGACGCGACGCGCCGTGGCCAAAAACAGCCCGTCGCTGTGCTTCATAATGTTCGCCTTGTGGACGGCCGTGACTTTGCGGCGATGGTTCTCGCGCGCGTACTCGAAGGCGCAGCGGACGATCCGCTCGCTGCCCGAAATGCTGATCGGCTTGATCGAAACGCCGGTCTCGTCACGTCCTGAACGAATCGGGCGTTGCGGCGAAATGCGGCCGATGTAGTCGATCAACTCGGCCGTCGCCGGCTGGCCGGCCTCGAACTCGATGCCCGCGTACAAGTCTTCGGTGTTCTCGCGGACGATGACCAGATCGACCGGACGATCGCTGAAAAAGGTCCGCACGCCGGGATAGTACTTGCACGGCCGGATGCAGGCGAACAAACCCAATTCCTGACGCAGGTGGACGTTGATGCTGCGGAACCCCGTGCCGACGGGCGTGGTGATGGGGGCTTTCAACGCGCAGCGCGTGCGGCGGATGCTGGCCATCGTGGCGTCGGGCAGCGGGGTGCCGCACCGGGCCATCACGTCCAAGCCCGCTTCCTGTACATCCCATTGAATCGCCACGCCCGTCGCCTCGACGCATTGACGCGCCGCCTCGGCCAGCTCGGGGCCCACGCCGTCGCCTGTAATCAGTGTTACTTCATGAGCCATGATCTATTTCTACTCCTGAAAGTTGGGGTATTGTCCTTCCGAGCCGTTTACGCTACCAAACCCGACGACGTCGGTCAACTCGCCGGCAACCTCGCGACCGGCATTTTGCAGGACGCTTGTCGGACGTGCCGGCATCGGCTACAATGGGCGGATTATCTCATCGAAATTCCCGCTTCAAAGAGGAACCCTCGATGACGCTGGAGCAGGAACTGATCGACATCTTCGCTGCGACGGCACTCGAACGCAACCGCGAAATCCTGATCGGATATTACGGCTGGCAAGACGGACGGCAGCATACGCTAACCGAGATCGGTGCTCGTTTCGGCATTACCCGCGAACGGGTGCGCCAGGTCTGCGCAAAACTGACCAAACGACTCAAAGCCCCATCGGCCGCGCCGGCGCCGGCGATGGACCGGGCGTTGTCGCTGGCGGCCGAGTTGCTTCCTTGTCCGGCGGCCAAAATCGAAGCCGAGTTGGTCGAACAGGGGCTGACGGCCATCGGCATGTCGCTCGATCGGCTTGCGGCGGGAGCGCGGCTTTTGGGCCGCTCTGTTCCGTTTGAAATCGTCCGAATCGAAGACGACCGAAACGGTCGGCGGAGCAAGGCTTCCCGAGAACGTCTCGCGGTCGACAACCGGCTGGCGATTCGTCCCGGCCAGTTCGGCGCGGCGATGGCCGCCGTCGACGCCGCGAAGAAAGCGGTCTATTTCCACGGTCTGACGACCGTCGATCGCGTTGCGGAATGCCTCTGCGGCGATCGAAAACAAGAAGCCGGCCGGAAAACCGCACGGGGCCGCGCCGGCCGGATCCGCCCGAACAACGCCGCGCACCAAACAAACCCGTCATTATCTTCGCTCCGCGAACTGGTGCGTCAGGCCTTGATGCAGATGGACGGTTTCCGCTGGCTCGACGAGCCGAGCGGCTGGTTTCGTCTGTCGGGCATTTGCCGGCACGGTTTGCCCAAGGCGGTCGACAAGATATTGGCCGTCGCCGGACAAATCACGGTTCCGCAGCTTGCCAAGGCCCTGGCGCGGAACCGCCGCCTGTGGAAATCGCCGCCGCCGGAAAAGGTGCTGCTGGCGTTTTGCCGCGAAATGCCGGGCATTCGCGTCGAAGGCGACCGAATCATTTCCGATCCCCCGCGCGATTGGCGCCAAGCCTTGACCGGCGTCGAGGCCAAGCTCGTCGAAGTACTCATGGAGCATGGGCCCGTCATGGAGCGCAGCGCCATGGAAGAACTTTGCGTCGCCGACGGGATGAACCGATTCAGCTTTCACGCCTTTATTTCCTGGTCGCCGGTGATTGCGCAGTTCGGCCATAGTTTGTACGGGCTGCTGGGAACCAAGGTTTCTCGCCGCCAGTCCGAAAAACTGCTGGCCGAGCGCCGTACGAAGCGACGCAACCAGCGCGTGCTCGACAGCCACGGTCGCAGCGAAGACGGCCGCCTTTGGTTGCGCTACCGACTTTCGCGAGCGGCAAGCACCTACGCGGTCATTACCATTCCCGCGGCGTTGAAGACGATTGTGCGAGGACGCTTTCAGTTGCTCGCCTCCGACGGGCGCGCGATCGGCACGCTCGCCAGCAAAGACGGCCGCGCCTGGGGGCTCGGCGCGTTCCTGCGCAAACAAAACGCCCGCATCGGCGATCTGGTCACCCTGACGCTCGATTTACAGCAACGGACGGCCGTCGCTTCCTGGAACGGGACGGAAGAACGAGAAATTTTTGATGCCAACGGAAGACGCTGACACCCGGCACAAGCGCCGAGGCTAAACTCACCCCTCACCCCTCACCCCTCACCCCTCGCCCCTCGCCCCTCACCCCTCGCCCCTCGTCATGAAACTTCCTCCCGAAGGCGCCCGCTGGTTGGTTTCGCTGCGATGGCTGGCATGCGCGGCGACGTTCGCCACGATTTGGCTGACCTCGTCGGGGCTGCACATCGTGGCCGATCCCGCGCCGTTATACGTCGTAGCCTGTGCAATGGTGGCGTACAACCTGATGTTTTATTTCGCCCAGCGCGACGCCTCGGCCGGCGAGGGCAACGTCGATCGGAACATCTTTCTACAGGTCCTGTTCGATCTGATCGCACTGACGCTATTGCTGTACTTCGCCGATCTGCCGCGAAATCCGTTTCTCTTCTATTTTATCTTCCACATGATTATCGCCGGCATGTATCTGCGCGGGGCGGCGCCCTATTTTTTTGCGGCGCTGTCGACCGCAATGGTCGGCGCGGTGATGCTGCTGTTGTATCTGCAATGGATTCCGTCGCACCCGCTGCGGTTTCCTTCCGACTCGGGCGAGATTGCGCCGCCCGACGGGCTCGATCTGTTGGGCATTTTTGTGGCGTTCGCCAGCGCGCTGTGGATGGCCGTGTATTTCACCACGTCGATTCGCCGCTACGTAGATCGGGCCCACGCCGCCCTGCGCCAGAAGGAAAAGATGCTGGGCATCGGCCAGTTGGTCGCGGGCATCGCCCATCAAATCGCCAATCCCTTGGACGGCGTGCAAAACGGTCTTGCGCGGATCGGCCAGGGAGTGAAAAACGACCCGCGATTGACCGAATACGTGCAACTGATGGCCGAAGCGCTCGATCGCATCGAGCGGACGGCCAAACGGGTGCAGTCTTTCGCCCGACCCCGCGGCATCACCCTGCAAAGCACCGACGTCAACCAAGCCGTCGAGGCGACGCTCGAAATGCTCGGCGGCAGCCACAGCCGCAACGTCCGCATCCGCAAGGACCTTGCCGACGTGGCCGCGGTTCAGGGCGATTCGTACACGTTGCAGGAAGTTTTGTTCAACCTATGTACGAACGCTCTGAACGCCATGCCCGACGGCGGCACGCTCACCCTGCGAACCTACGCCCTGGGCAGCAAAGACGAAGACCAGATGGGCTCGGTGGCCGTCGACGTGAGCGACACCGGCGTGGGCATTCCGCGCGTCAACCTGGAAAAGATCTTCGAGCCGTTCTTCACGACCCGCGCCGATTCCGGCGGCACCGGACTGGGCCTCGGCCTGTGTCGGATGCTGATCTCCGAAATGGGCGGCCGGATCGAAGTCCGCAGCGCCCTGGGCCAGGGAACGACCTTTACCGTCGTGCTGAACCGGACAAACGGGAGCCGAACAACCCGCGATCTTCAATAATCGGCGAATTCGGACCTTGCCGCATTCTGTATTTACAGTATAATTAAGAGGGCAATATGCCTGACCTCGCTTTCGAGTGGGATGATCGTAAGAATCGAGAGAACCAACGGACGCACGGCGTCTCGTTCGAAGAGGCAAGAACCGTTTTCTTCGACGACAACGCCGTCGAGTTCTACGATGACGCGCATTCCGCCGTCGAAGAGCGGTTTCTGATGCTCGGCATGAGCGCGAAGCTGAGAATCCTTATGGTCTGTCATTGTGAAAGGGCAAGCGGCACGGTCATCCGCATTATCTCCGCCCGCAGGGCAACCAAACGCGAACAAAGTTTCTATCCCGGAGGCAACCCATGAAGGCCGAGTATGACCTCTCCAAAATGAAGCGACGTCGCAATCCTTATGCGAAACGGCTCAAGCGGCAGGTGACCATTCGCATGGGCGTCGACGTCATCGAGTATTTCAAGCAGATGGCCGACGACACCGGCATCGCCTACCAAAACCTGATCAACCTCTACTTGCGCGATTGCGTTCAGTCGCACCGCAAGCTTCATTGGGGCTCGTAATCGAATCGAACCCAAAAGGCAGTTGACGTGCGAGTCCTCGTTGCCGACGACGAAAAAATCAAACGCATCACTCTGGCCGACGACTTGACCGCCGCCGGGCACGAGGTGGTCGCGGCCGCCGACGGCGCCGAGGCCCTCGAACGACTCGCCGCCGAAGCGTTCGACGTCGTCGTGACCGATCTGAAAATGCCCAACCTCGACGGCATCGAACTGCTTAAACGGATCAAGCAGGGCCCTTGGGCCTCGACCGAAGTCATCATGATGACGGCCTACGGCAGCATTCCCGTCGCCGTCGAAGCGGTGAAGCTCGGCGCGTTCGACTTCCTGACCAAGCCGTTTCGCAACGAGGACGTGCTGCCGCTTCTGGCGCGGATCGAGCGTCAGCGGACCGCGGCCGCCGGGACGCGCCCGCCTGCGCTTTCGCCCGCCGCGGTCGGTGCCGAGATCGTCGGCTGCTCCGCGGCCGTCGAGCGCGTTCGCCGGATGATCGAAATCTGCGTCAAGACCGACGCCAACGTGCTGCTCTGCGGCGAAACCGGCGTCGGCAAGGACCTTTTGGCGGGCGTCATCCACCGAAACTCCCATCGCCGCGGTTTTCCCTACGTCAAAGTCGGCTGCACCCTGTTTCCGCCGCAACTGATCGAAAGCGAACTGTACGGCCACGAAAAAGGCTCGTTCACCGGCGCCGAGCAGCAACGCAAAGGCCGCTTCGATCTGGCCGAAGGCGGAACGCTGTATCTCGACGACGTCGACGACATTCCCCTCGAACAGCAAGCCAAGCTGCTGCGGGCGATCGAAGAAAAAGTGTTCGAGCGGGTCGGCGGCGCGTCGCCAATCAAGGCCGACGTGCGAATTATCGCCTCGACAAAGCGGAATCTGCTCGAAATGATCGCCGAAGGCACGTTCCGCGAAGACCTATACTACCGGCTCGACGTGCTGCGCATCAATATCGCGCCGCTCCGCCAGCGGCGCGAAGATTTGCCGCTTCTGGCCGAACATCTGCTGGGCCGCATCGCCGGCGAGCATGCGTGCCGGCTCGATCCCGACGCCGCGGAGTTGCTCGCTCGCCACGACTGGCCCGGAAACGTCCGCGAGTTGTACCATACGCTCGAACGATCTTATCTGATCGGCGGCGGGCACGTTACGGCCGAAATTCTCGCAACCGAGCTCGGCGGGCCCGACCCCAATCAGCGGCTTCCGCTGGGCGGATTTCAGGCCGCCATCGACCACGCCGAAAAACAGTTGCTCCAGGACGCCCTGCGCACATCGGGCGGCAACAAGACTGCCGCCGCCGCCTCGTTGGGCATGAAGCCCTCGACCTTCCGCGACAAACTCGCCAAGCACGGGCTCGGCTGATTCATTTCTCTGCGACTCGATCCCCAGGGCAACAAGGGCGAGTATTGGTTGCGTTTCGAGTGAAATCCCGAGCGCTCAGCCCAGGCAGCTAAGCACTTCATCAAGCCAGGACAGGCCTGATATCCAACAAGCTGGCTTATGAGTGCAGACGTTTCTTGAATCGTATGATGCACTTCCCGAGACTGACCAACGGGAATTGGCCTCCGAAATTATCAAGCGCAGCCAACGACTCGATTCGCCTCCGCTGACCGACGAGGAACTTGTCGGCGCGGCCGAAGAAACTTTTTTGGAACTCGACCGCCGCGAGACAAACCATGCCTAGCGCATCGCGCGGCGAGGTATGGCTCGTCGATCTCGGGATGACGGCGAAGGTGCGGCCCTGCCTGGTGTTGAGCGCGCCTATTACCGAAGCGGATCGGGCCATCATGACGCTGATCCCGCACACAACGAGTGTTCGCGGTTCGAGGTGGCCGTGAACATCCGATTCCTACGCCCCGGCGCATTTGACGCCCAAAATCTTGTAACCATTCCCGTTGTTAAACTGCTGCGCAAGCTCGGTCGTTTATCTCCCCAAGAGCTTTCGTCGGTGGAAAACGCGGTTCGCTCCTGGCTGGGGCTCTGAGCGGCCGCGTATAACGCAGCACCCTAACCCTCTCCCATGGGAAGAGTCGACTTGCGGTCACACCGCGAACGGCGGCAGCGGCGTGCGAAAGCGGGGCTGGTCGCTGAAAACGTCCGACTTCACGTGCCCGTCCTGCATGTGGATCGTCCGCTGCGCGCGGCGGCCGAACTCTTCGTCGTGCGTGATCAGCACAATGGTCATTCCTTGCTCGCGGTGCAAGTGGGCGAACAGCTCGAATACGCCCTCGGCCGAGACCGAATCGAGGTTGCCGGTCGGCTCGTCGGCCAACAGAACGATCGGATCGTTGGCCAACGACCGGGCGATGGCCACGCGCTGCCGCTCGCCCACCGAAAGCTTTTGCGGCAGGTGGTTGGCCCGGTGGCCCATGCCGACCAGTTCGAGCAGTTCCCGGGCCTTTTGCACGCGAGCCGCCGCGCTCAGCGAACCCTCGAACATCGGCACCTGCACATTTTCCAGCGACGTAAGAATCGGCAGCAGATGGAACGACTGGAACACGAAGCCGAACTTCCCGACCCGAAGCCGGTCGAGGCTCCGCATCTTCGAGAGCGGCTGCCCATCGAAATAAATCTCGCCGGCGGTCGGCCGGTCCAACGCGCCGATCAGATTCAAAAGCGTCGATTTGCCGCTGCCGCTCGGGCCCATGATGGCCGCGTACTCGCCGCGGCGGATGCCGATGGAAACGTCCTCGACGGCGTGAACCTGCCCGTCGGGATAAAGCTTCGACAGTCGTTCGGTGCGGAACAAAAACGGGTCGCGCGTCTGGCTACTCATGGCGTAAGGCCTCCGTCGGCAGCAGTTGTGCCCCGCGATAGGCCGGATAGGCGGCGCCTAAAAAACCGACGCACAACGCGCTTAAAATTCCCAGTGCGACGACTTGGCCGCTGATTTGCGTATTGATTAAGCCGGCCACGGCCGGATGCTTGCCCAACAGGCGCGTCAGGTAAACCGCGCCGATCGCGCCCAGCGCGCCGCCGCACAGGCTCAGCAAAACCGACTCGGCCAGGATCATCCGCACGATGCGCCGCTTGCGCCAGCCGATCGCCCGCAAGATGCCGATCTCGCGGGTCCGCTCCGAGACCGACATAATCATGGTGTTGAGCATTCCGACCGCGCCGATGAAGATTGCGATGGCCGAGGTGATCCACGATGTGGCCCGAATGAAGCGAATTTCGGTTGTCTTGCTGACCGAGTCGGCCGCGGTTTTGGCGTCGATCCGCGGCCCCAGGGTCTCGATCTCGGCGCGAATCCGCTCCACTTCGGCGGCGTCTTCGGGATGCTCGACCATTACGGCGAAACCGGTCACCTGACCCTCGCGGCCCATAAAACGCTGCAAATCGCGCAGCAATAGCACCATGCTGCCGGTTTCGTAGCTGATTGGGCTGCGAAACACGCCGACCACGGTGTAGTCGCCTTCGTCTAAAAGCGGAAGCTTGTCGCCGGCGCGTTTCTCCAACGCGGCGGCCAACTCCTCGCCCAGCAAAACGCTTTTTTCGTCGTCGGCTTTCAGAATTCGCCCGCCGGACACGATGTCGAGCCGTTGCATCAGCGGCGCGTCGGCCTCCCAGCCGTTCAGAACGACGGCGTCGACGCCCAATTCTTCCAGCGACGTGAAATCGACCAGGCCCGCGTTGATGTCGATGACGCCGGGAATCTTCCGGATCGCGTCGCCCAGCTTTGCGTCCAAAACGCTGGTCAACCGCTGCTTGGCGCCGCGCTGCTGCACGATGATGGCGACGTTTTGCCGCTGGTACAAGTCCAGAAACGACTGCTCGGAGCTGTTCGAGATGCCCACCAGCGACACCACGGCGCCGACGGCCACGGCCATGCCGATCACGGTCAGGCTCGACCGGACGCGGCGGCGCAAAACGTTTTTCAACACAAAAGAATAAAATCGCATTCTTGTATCCTACGTGCAGCCCTCCGTCATTGTTTCTGAGGCATGCGCGAGCTGTCAACGGCCGGCAGGCCGCAAAGCCGCTGTGCGAATGCGAATTGGCGAAACACCGCGGTACAACAGGAACAATTTGCCCTGCCCACGCAGCATGCGCGATCCTTACAGTCTTCCGAAAAACGGAATTGCGAGTGGCCCAATGCCCGCCGCGGGCGCGTTTTGTTGATTGCCGACTAGTGCTTTGTCACAGTTAAGATCAAAGGTTGACAAAGCACTACGATTGCTTAGCCTTCCCGCCGTCGAGCAGTTCGCGAGCGGCGGCGGCCAGCACCGCGTACAAGTCGTCCAACTGACCGACGTCGACCGACGAGAAAGCGACGCGGATGTCGCGATCGCCGTCGGCGATGACGCCCACGCCGTATTTTTCGAGCAGGTGCTTGCGATAGGTTTCGGCGTCGAGGCCCTTGAGCTTCAGGCACATGAAGTAGCCGGCGTTGAAGGGGTAGGGCTCCCAAAGCTCGGCGTATTTCGGCGAGTTGAGGATGGCCTGAACCTTCTTGGCGCGCTCTTGAAGGATGTCTTTCTTCTGGCGGCGTTCGGTTTTCAGGGCGTCGGTCGACATGGCCTTGGCCAGCACCGACTGGGCCAGATGCGAGCAGTTCGACACGGCGCTGCGGATCGCGCCGGCCGCCTTCTTTTCCAAGGCCTGATACATCGCCTCGTCGCTCAAAAACGCCTTGCCGCCGAAGGTCAACATGCCCGTGCGGAAGCCCCAAACGAACTCTTCCTTCGTCGGACCGTCGACCTTGACGGCCAGCAGCCGCTCGTGGCATCCGGCCAGCCGGGCGAAGAGCGATTCCTGGCCCACCTCGTCGCCATAGAACAGACCGAAATAGGCGTCGTCGGTCACGACGATCAGGTTCCGGCCGTCTTCGGCGGCTTCGCGCAGCACGCCGGCAATCTGGTCAAGCTCCGATTTTGTGGCCGAGTAGCCGGTCGGGTTGTTGGGGAAGTTGAGAATCAGGATGGTCTTCCAGCTTCCGGCCCGGGTGATCAGCGCCTGACGCAGCGCCTCAACGTTGAAGCCGCCGGCGGCGTTGAAAAACGGAAACTGCGCCAATTGGGCCTGACACCGAACGCCGAACAACAGTTCGTAGTTCTCCCAGAACTTGTCGGGCAGCAAGACCATGTCGCCCTTGTCCACAAACAGGTCGCCCACCAGGCTCAGCGCGTGCGTGACGCCGGAGGTGACGATGGGCATCGATATTTTCTTGCCCGCCAGCGAGGGATTTTTTTGCAGCAGCTCGTCGCGCCAAAGTTTGCGCAGGTCGGGCCGCCCGGTGGCCGGGGCGTAGGTCAGGGCCTCGGCCGGGCTCAATTCGTTGAAGTAGTGCATGATCGACGGCAGAAACATCGCCTTGCCGTTTTCGCGGGCGATGCCGATCGTGGCGTCGTAACGTTTGGCCTTTTCTTTGGCCTCGGCGGCCTGCGCCAGAATGCCCTTAGGAAAGTACAGCCGCTTGCCGAACTCGGAAAGCATGGCGAAAACGTGGGGGTTTTCGCGCTCGATCACATCGTTTAGCTCGGCGGCCAGCGGGCGGATTTCCGCGCCGGGCTTCAGCAGCGAAAGCGGCGAGCGCAGCCGCTGCCGGAGTTGTTCGAGCTGGTCCCACATCACCTTGGGAAAACGCTTTCCGAACTTCTGGAAAAACGCCGCGACGTTGTCGGTCTCTTCATACCAGTCGTCCCGATTGACGGCGAACAGCTTGTTCATCGCGTCGTGGGTGATTTCCAGTCCGGTCATGTCGAGATTTTCGGGCGAAGGCACATAGCCGATCGGCGTCTTGATGGCGTCGGCCTGACCGCGGCAGCGGTCGAGAATCCACTCGATCACCCGCAGGTTCTCGCCGAAGCCGGGCCAGAGAAAATTGCCCTCTTCGTCGGTGCGGAACCAATTGACGTGGAAAACCCGCGGCGCATTGACCATGCGGCGGCCCATCGTGAGCCAATGCTCGAAATAGTCGCCCATGTGATAGCCGCAGAAGGGCAGCATGGCCATCGGGTCGCGGCGCACTTCGCCGATCGTGCCGAACTGGGCGGCCGTGCGCTCCGAGGCCATCGTCGCCCCGACGAACACGCCGTGTTCCCAATCGAACGCTTCGTAGACCAGCGGGGCGAGCCGGGCGCGCCGCCCGCCGAAAATGATGGCCGAAATCGGCACGCCGTGATGGTGCTCGGTGCGGAACGAATGCGAGGGACACTGGGTCAACGGAGCGGTGAAGCGAGCGTTCGGATGGGCGCCCACGACAGGATTGCCCTTTTCGTCTTTCATGCCCGGCTTCCACGGGCGGCCTTGCCAGTCCCAACCTTCGGCGGGCGGCTCGCCCTCGCCGCCTTCCCACCAAACCGTGCCCTCCTTGGTCAACACGACGTTGGTGAAGATCGTCTTGCGGTTGATCGTCTTCATCATGTTTGGGTTGGTTTTCGAGTTGGTGCCCGGCGCAACGCCGAAAAAGCCCGTCTCGGGGTTGACCGCCCAAAGCCGTCCGTCGGTGTCGATGCGCATCCAGGCGATGTCGTCGCCGACGGTCCAGACGCGATAGCCTTTAATCTTGAGCCCCTCGGGCGGAATCATCATGGCGAGGTTCGTTTTGCCGCACGCGCTGGGAAAGGCGGCGGCGACGTATTCAATCCGCCCGTCGGGGTTCTCCACGCCCATAATCAGCATGTGTTCGGCCAGCCAGCCCTCGCGCCGGCCGAGATAGCTGGCGATGCGCAGCGCCAGGCACTTTTTGCCCAACAGGACGTTGCCGCCGTAGCCGGAGCCGACGCTCCAAATGGCGTTGTCTTCGGGAAAGTGCAAGATCAGCCGCCGCTTGATGTCCAACTCGGCCTTGCCGTGCAGGCAGCGGGTGAACTCGCCGCCCGCGCCAAGCTGCTTGAGCACCGAAGCGCCGACGTTGGTCATGATCATCATGTTCAGCACCACATAGATGCTGTCGGTCAGTTCGACGCCGATTTTGCTGAACGGCGACCCGACCGGTCCCATCGAGAAGGGAATCACGTACATGGTCCGCCCCTTCATGGACCCGGCGAAGATTTCCTTCGCCCGGCGGTAGCCTTCTTCCGGCGACATCCAGTTATTCGTCGGCCCGGCGTCCTCGCGCAGCGTCGTGCAGATGTAGGTCAAATCTTCGGTTCGGGCGACGTCGTTGACGGCCGTGCGGTGATAGACGCAGCCGGGCAGCTTCTCTTGATCGAGAAGGGTCAACTCGCCGGTAGCGACGGCCTCTTGCGTAAGCCGTTCTTTCTGCTCCTCCGAGCCGTCGATCCAAACGATCTGGTCCGGCCCGCACATGCGAGCCATCTCTTCGACCCATTCTTGCAGTTTGCGGTGCTGGTTCACTGGCCATTCCTCGAAAAAAAAGGGAGAGGGCCCGGCTACGCGCCGGGACGCTTTCGGCTAGGGGCATGCAACGACGTTGCGACGCACAGCGCCGCGTCTCCAACGATCGACGGCCCTGCCAGGGCGCAACCAACAAGTATCGTCGCCGCCCCAAGAAAAAGCAAGGGGGGGGCTTTGGCTGGGAGCGCGTTGCATGCGGCGAGATATTCCGGCAAATCCCGTCAAGCATTCACGGCGAACAAGCACGCCGGCTATGGTTTGTCAGACAAGCAATGTCGTATGAAAATAGCCGGGGGCTAACAGCCCCCGGAGCGAAACCGCTAATCCGCGCACATTCCGGAAGCTGTTAGCCCCCGGCTATCTTGATATGACATTACTTTCCTGAGTCGCAATAAACGGCGTCCTACGCCTTGGGACGCACTTCGATATACCGACGCAGCTCGGCCAGCAAGTCGTGTACGTGCAGCGGCTTGTGCAGACACGTGGACGCGCCCCGACGCCGCAG
>CAYMQL010000004.1:0-20005 GCA_964392255.1 uncultured Planctomycetaceae bacterium
GGGCTCTTGGCGAACATGTACGACGCCGTGGTGTTTGTCGACGCGGCCGGGCGCGTGACCCTTTGGAATCGCGGCGCCGAGCGAATGACCGGCGTTCCGGCCGCGGGCGTGTGCAGCCATGCGTGGCATCCCGAACTGCTGGGCCTTTCCGATGAGAAGGGAAATCCCATCAGCGAAACCGACTGTCCCGTGCATACGGCCATTTGCTGCGGCGTGCAATCGTTGCGGCGTTTGACGATCTTGGGACGCGGGCATCGGGCCGTCGCCGTCGACGCGCATGCCATTCCCGTGGTCGACGACCAGGGCGTTTCGCAAGGCGCAATCCTGTTGTTCCACGACGCCTCGTCGGAAATTTCGCTGGAGCAACGCTGCCAAAGCCTTCACGACAAAGCCACGAAGGACCCGCTGACGCAGGTGGCCAATCGGGCGGAATTCGACCGCGTCCATGCGATGTTCGTCGCAGCCCATCAGCAGCAGCGTTTGCCGTGCAGCCTGATGATGTGCGATCTCGACCGGTTCAAGCTGGTCAACGATACGTTCGGCCATCAGGCGGGCGACGATGCGATCAAACAGTTGGCGTCGCTCTTGAAAGGCTCGTGCCGGCCCGGCGACCTGGTGGCGCGCTACGGCGGCGAGGAGTTCGTCGTGCTGTGCGCCGATTGCGACAACGCCACGACCGCGCGCCGCGCCGATCAGATTCGCGCGGCGCTCAGCCAGATCGCCCAGCCAAAGATGGAAGGCAAGTCGGTGACCGTCAGCTTCGGCGTGACCGAGATTCAGCCGGGCGATACGCCGGAGACGATGCTTCGGCGTGCGGATCGTGCGTTGTTGATGGCGAAGGCCAACGGCCGCAACTGCGTCGTGCAGCTTGGCAGCGGCAGCGGCGGCGAGACCGTGGAAGTGCAGCCGGGCTCGCGGTTCTTTAATCCCGCCCGGCCGCGGCAGCTTTTGCAGCAGGACCTGGTTACGCCGGTGCCGATCAAGATCGCCATCGAAAAATTGCGCGGCTTTGTGGCCGATCACGAGGCGAAAGTCGTGGCCGTCGACGGCAGCCGCGTGCGGTTGGAAATCGAGGACAAATCGGCGGGTCGGCTCCGCCGCCTGACGGATCGCGCGATGGCCTTCTACGTGGACCTCGCGTTCGAGGAAGAGCATGTGCAACTGGATCATTCCGGCCGCGATCAACCTGTGGGTGCCGGCACGACGCGGACAAAGATTCAGATCGTCGTCAGTCCGCGGCGCAGCCGCGACCGACGCCGCGACGACGTCATCGCGCGGGCGCGCGAAGTGTTGCTGAGTTTTCGTGCGTACTTGATGGCCGCGGAAGACGACATTCAACCGACCGGCGCCCTGGATCGCGCCAAGCGGATTTTAGCGCCGTGGCTTGCGAAGTAGAGCGCGATCACCGGCTTGAATGAGGCGATTGGAGGAAACGTACGATTTTATTTTGCAGCCGTAACAACATCCGAGGAGTCGTTTCGCATTCCCATACGACGAGTACGCTCCAGCCGAGGCGATGCAAGCAACGCCGAATTCTAGCGTCTCGGCGTCTGTTATTCTCGAACTTGGCTGTCCAATAGCTCGCTCGACTGACAGGTGTTGATTGGCCCAGGCGGCAACGATGACGATGCCAGAAACACCCGTGAACGAAAATGATTTTACGCCGCGAAGGGAATACCAAGTCTGGGGAACCGGGAATCGACCGCACGTGTAAGCGATAACGATATCCCAGTGAATGCACCAACCGACGAACTGCCCATTCGGGGGCTGTGTCTGTTGACTTCACCGCTGCCATAATGCGAGATCGCTCGCATCTTGTGAAGGTATCGCTCATCATACGAGAATATCGTAAGGTACGCCGCTTTTAACAAAAGAGATGCGCTATTTAGGGCGTCAGTCAACCTCAATCTTTAGACTCATATCTGTTTCAACGGATTCAAGGCGGCTGTTGTAGGTTTCTACGATCTCCTTGAGAACGTCAATGAAGTCTTGGCTTTTCTCGTTGCCCATTTCAATGATGTTGTTTCCAATCATATCTTCAATTGCGGTGATTGTGATTCGATTGGCTATTCCATGATCTTCTGCGATGTGTCTAGCTTTCTCGTATTGGTCGCGCCGTGTCACCAATATTGGGTGCAGTCCGCTGCCGAGATTGCTTCTGCATTTTTCAATTACTGATGAACCGGGTGCGGCGGTAACATGATATGCAGTTGATCTTACGAGAAAATCACCAGGCCTGCCTGTCTGTGCATCGCCAGCATGTCCTGGGTTGTTCAGGATGTCCATGTCGCTATGTCGCCGTGCTAACTTTGCGCCGACTAGGTGTTGCTCCACCTTTCCGGACGACCTTCCCCGCGCTTCGCTCAGGATGGCTGCAATCCATGCGTCGGGGCTGAGCTGCCGATCACAGTTAATCTTGAGATGCTGCCTGTCCAGCCATTCTTTCGCTCGAACGACGAGCGAAGCGATCGCTGATTTCAAAAACGAATCGCGTTCAACATCGCTAAGTTGCGCAAGTTCGCGACCGTACTTATACGCCTCGAATAATCGCTGTCCATCTTGATGCCCAGCTCGCGTCGTTACCTCCTTGAGGTACTTCGCTGGAATGCCATACCTTTCAAGGATTGTCGCAAGGCCGGATCTGGCTCCTTTGACTTCGCCACGGGCGGACAAAACATCGGTTGGTTCCAACGGACACTTCCGGCGCAGGTGATCCAGCACAACAATCCCCACGGCGACGGTGTTGCGTGACACCTCGCCCTTCGTGGTGCAACTCTCAATCCACGCTGCAAGAGGCTCAAGGAGTGACTTGTCGCTTCTCATGCGATCTGGTCGTTTCGTGTTGAAGATATTCCGGCATGACCGGCGTTAAATAATGCATCACAATCCACTCAACGGCAGGAACGCAAACCGCGTCTCCGAAACCGAACAGCGCTTGATTCAAGGGCACTTCAATTCGGTAGCTTTCCGGGACTCCTTGCAGCCTAGCGCACTCGCGGGCGGTAAGGAGTCTGACACGATACTTGCCTTTGCCGGCCTTAAACAGTATTTGGCGACCGCTGCCACCGCGCGGGGTTCGCAGACACCCGGCAATGCCATCAATCCGAAGCTCTGCCATACTCTTACCGTTGCGTACGCGCCGAAACGCTGTGGCGTAGCTGATTGTCTTGCCCTGAATCATTCGTTTCGCCTGCTCTTCATGCTTTGGGCTTAACTGATTCATGAAGTAGTCACGTCGTTTCTCGTCCCACCAAAACGGATGACTTTCAGAAAGGTCTTCCACAATGTCCGGAAGCTTCACGCAAGATTTT
This sequence comes from uncultured Planctomycetaceae bacterium, assembly GCA_964392255.1. GTDB lineage: Bacteria > Planctomycetota > Planctomycetia > Pirellulales > Thermoguttaceae > CAYMQL01. The sequence goes on from CAYMQL010000004.1 coordinate 3,312, forward strand.
GGGAGTGTGGGAAGATCGTGAATATCCCATCGAATATTCTGATGTCGGTTGATGAATTCAAAAAGCGAGTCGGGCCGGACATCACTCTTCATGGCGAAGCAACGCACCTGCTTCCCATAATAGCGTTTGGCCACGACAAAAAGGCGGGCGCGGCTCTGTGGGGTCCAATGCATCGCGTTGAGAATGAAGGCGTCAACCGCATACCCTAGTTCATTGAGAGCAAGCATTGCTTGCTCAAAATCACGTCCGTCTCGGCTCAGCAGAAATCCAACCACATTTTCCAGCATAACTAGGGGCGGCCTCCGCTCTCCCATATTACGGATGATTCGCACTAGCCCCCAGAACGCTGACGACTCCTTGCCGTTGAGGCCTTCCCAGCGGCCGGCAATGGACAGGTCGTTGCATGGAAACGATGCTGTGAAAAGGTCGCATGTTGGAACGTCTTCAGCATTGACGGCGTGAATATCGCCAACAACGAGGCAATCGTCCATTGGCCAATTATGGCGGTACATCTCCGCTTTGGCGGGATCGATATCGTTGGCAAACACCACGTTCCATCCTTGTCGTTCCAACGCCAGTCGCACCAAGCCGATGCCCGCGAAGAACTCGGCAACCGTTCGCGGCGTCGCGATCTTGCTCGCACGGCTCCATAAAAACAAACGATACTGCCGGACGCCGAGCCGTCGCATTGCAAGAACATCGCCAGCTTCGACGCCGTGAAGACGAAAGAACTTTCGAGCCCATGTTCGGCCGCGAAAGTAATCGCGAGGCTTTCCCGTTGCTGCGTTTGCGCCAATATCGGTGGTCACTGTCTCATCGAGTCCGTCAAGAGCGATCTCGATGCCCTTGTCCAATTTCACCTGACGTCCACGTCGATTTGGGGGACCGATGCAATCTTTTGGAAAGAAATCGTAGTGGCCATGAACATACAAATGACTGTTGCGTAGATTGCCCGCAGTCACGGGGAAAAGCCGAATTTCCTCCGATGCGATGTTGTTCATGAATCTTGGCTCCATCCATCCAGTTCGACCCAAAGGCACAAGCGCCAATGTACATGACGCCGAAGGGACGTGTCAATTAATTGCTAGCACTTGTCCAACATCCAATCAACGCTATAATAACAGTAGAAACGCTTTCCGTAAATCCGTGGAGAAAGCTAGGGATTCCACAAGGCTGAACGTTCTCGGAGATTCATAACGAAGAATCCAGTCGCATTTTCCACGCAACCTGATAACGACTATGGTTGAATCTGGATGAACGCAGGCAAGACCAAAGAGCGACGCATCAGAAGAGGTTAGCGCTGTCTGCGTTCATCCTTTTCGGCGAACGCTCAGTTCGCGCACAGGACCGGTTCTTCCTGTTGCGTTCCAGCTTTCGCGGCGTCGGATGGTTCCGGCTGATGATCCGGCTCGGCGGATTGTTCTTCGAGGGGCAGCCGCACGACGAAGGTGGCGCCTCGGCCCGTCTCCGTTTCAAAGTAGATGGCGCCGCCGTGTTTCTCGACGACGATCGCGTGTGCAATCGCGAGTCCCTGGCCGGTTCCTCGGCCGACTTCCTTGGTGGTGAAGAACAGATCGAAGACGCGGTCGCGGATTTCTTCGGGAATGCCTGCGCCTTCGTCCTCGACGCGGATTTCGGCCCAGGGACCGTCGCGCCGGGTGCGGATCGTGATGCGGCGTTTGCCGAGGGCGCCGTTTTGCGAGGCTTCGGCCACCGCGTGGGCGGCGTTGATCACCAGAATCACGACGACGCGGTGGATGTCGGAGGCAAGACAGTGGACCGGAGGAAGATTCGGATCGAAGTCAGTGACCACCTCGGCCACGTACTTCCATTCGTTGCAGCAGAGCGTGACGGCGTTTTCGATCGTGCGGCTTAGATCGACGGGCCGCTTGCGTGCGGCGTCGGGATGCGAGAATTCCTTCATCGCCCCGACGATGTTGGTCACATGTTCCACGCCTTCGAGCGATTGCCGAATGGCCAGGGGAATCTCCGTAGCAAGATATTCGAGGTCGGCGCGTCGGCGGAGCTCGTCGATCTCGCGGAGAATGGCTTCAACGTTGGCATCGGCGTCGTTGCGGACGGCCGCCGCCAGACGGTCGTAGGCGTTTAAAAGAGCGTTGATTTCGGCGAAGGATTTTTGCAGGAATCGGGCGTTGTGGGCGATATACTGTGTGGGTGTGTTGATTTCGTGGGCGATGCCCGCGGCCAGTTGGCCGATGGCCTTCATCCGCTGGGCCTGGGCCAATTCCTGCTCGATCCGTTGTTTTTCCAGCAAGGTTTGGCGTTGCCGGACGGTCCGTTCGATGACCAGAGGCAGCACGTTGATGAATCCGCCTTCGAGGTCTTTGACCAGGTAGTCGCTGACGCCCAGCTTCATGGCCTCGACGGCGATGCACTCGTTGCCGGTGCCGGTAACCATGACGGTCGGCGGCAACGGTCCTCGTTCGGCCATCGCGCGGACCACGTCGAGGCCGTTGAGGCCCGGCATGGTTTGGTCGATGATCAGGGCGTCGTAGGGCTGCGCCGCGCCTTGGGCCAGTCCCGCGATTCCGTCCGACGCGAGATCGACGGCGTAGCCTGCCCGCTCCAGGCATTTCTGTACCAACCGCGCCTGAGCGGCATCGTCCTCCATGTACAAGACTTTCCCGATCACGCCGGCACTCCTTCCGGTTGAGGGAACACGACGACGTTGTCGTCGAACCGCGCGCGGATGGCGCGGATTTCGGGCAAAGCCCGGAGGAAAGCGGCATAGACGCGCGGGTCGAAGTGGCTCCCCACTTTGGCCGCGATGATCGCCAGGGCCTCTTCTTCGGGGCGAGCGGGGCGATAGGGGCGATTCGAGGTCAGCGCATCGAATACGTCGGCGATGGCGACGATTCGCGATTCCAAGGGAATCGCCTCGCCCGACAGACCGCGGGGATAGCCGCTGCCGTCCCATTTCTCATGGTGCGTCAGGGCGACTGTCGCCGCCATGTCGAGCATAGGGTCGCGGTTCCCGAGTGCGTCTTTGATTCCGTTTGGCTCGACGGCATACCAGTCGAATAGCGGAATGACGGCCTTCGACTGCTCGCTGAGGATGCTCGCCCCAATCTCGCAATGGCGCTGCATGACTTCCCACTCGTCGTCGTCCAACGGGCCGGGCTTCAACAGGATGCTGTCGGGAATGCCGATCTTGCCGATGTCGTGCAACGGAGCGGCCAGTAGCAGTACTTCGAGAAACGAAGGGGGCATTTCCATGGCGGCGGCCACAGCGCGGCTGTAACACCCCACTCGCACAACGTGATTACCCGTGTCTTCATCGCGATACTCGGCCGCCATGCCCAGCCGGCAGACGACGCTCATCCGCGACTGTGCAATGTCTTCGTTTTGACGCCGGATTTTATCGGCCTGCAACTCATTGCGTTCGCGCAGGTCGTCTTCGTACTCCTTCAGTTTCAGCACGTTGCGCAGCCGGGCGAGAAGTTGCTCCGGCTCGACGGGTTTGTTCAATAGGTCGATGGCCCCGAGGTCCAGCGCGCGGGCTTTCAGGTCGTGGTCGTTCAGCCCGGTGAGCACGACGACGGGCACGTCCCTGGTTTTTTCGGTCTGCCGGATGCGGTCCAGCAGGTCGAGTCCATTGATGCCGGGCATCTTCACGTCGGTCACGACGGCGTCGTAGGCCGTTTCGAGAAGCTGCTCCCACGCGGTCTCGGGGCGACGCACGAAGGTCATCGACCAATCGTCGCTGCAATGATGCAAGGTGCGCTGCAAGGCGTCCAGCGCACGCTGGTCGTCGTCGACAATAAGAATTTGTTTCTTCACGGATGCCCTCATAATCCGCAAGGCCCGACAATACAAGATTAGGTCATTTTGGACGGGTAGCGCGAAAGTTTCCCGCAGCGCGGCGGACGCCGGCACACCCCAAGGGTTGGCCGTCGGCCGGGTTCGAGCGTTCTGTCGATTCTGTAGCCGTCACGACCGGAAAAAGCGGCATTTTTGGCGAACCGCCCAGACGGACCGGAGCGATTCCGACTGCCGCAATCAAGCCGCAATCAAGAGGGAGCGCCCCACTGGGCGAAGCTGATTTATGAGGACCGTCGCGCCGGCCGCGACGGCGGTTCTTCCCTTGCCGCCGATGTTTGACGGACGCCGCTATGAGCCCGCCCGCGCCAAAACATGCCATTCGTTGTTTGCCTCGGAGGGCGGCCGCCAAAAACGGGCTGTCATGCGATTTTCGGCTGTTGCCGCGCGGCGGCGGCGCGTGCACGCAACGGCTGATCGACATGTATCTTGGGTTTCAGCCGCGCAACTGCTTTCAAGGCCTGCCCCCGGTCAAAGACGCCGCGTGCGTCCGCTGGGTTCAGGAGATGCTCGGAACCGGCTTCAATGTAGTTGCGGATTGCGGGCCACACGGTATGATCGGCCACGCCGCGCTGTTTCCGGTCAACGCGCACAAATGCGAAATGCTGGCGGTCGTTTGTCCCGAGTTTCAGAATATCGGCATCGGCACCGAACTGGTGCGAAGCTGCCTCCTGCTCGCTGAAGAACTTGGAATCGAGAAGATTTGGCTCGAGGTGTCCGCGGCAAATCTGCGAGCAAGGCACGTCTATCGAAAGTGCGGGTTTGAATGTGCCTCAACCCGGCACGACCGCGAAATCGACATGATCTGCGACGTGTGCCGCGGACGTTCGACCCTGGCCGGCGCCGCAATTCCGATGCGGCCCGCCGCCGTGATTCCGAGCTTTCACTTTCCGGCGGTTGCCGATTGGGCTTCGGCGGAATTCTCTCGGCGGTGACGGATTTAGAATACGGCCCTTGGGGCGGGGTAAGTCCGCTCCGGCGGCCCCCTACGCTCCGATGGAGCGACGGTCTATAATTGCTTTAGGGTTAGGGCGTTCCCTTCAGCCATTGGAGTTGAGATCGTGTTGCGAGTCGTTAAATATCCGCATCCCGCGTTGCGGCACAAGTCGAAACCGCTGCGCAGCGTCGATGCCGAGCTGAAAAATACGATTCGCGCGATGTTCGATCTGATGTACGAACAGCGCGGCATTGGGCTGGCCGCCAATCAGGTCGCTCTGCCGTATCGGTTTTTTATCATCAACACCGCCGGCGATCCCGAGACGGGCCAAGAGCTTGTCTTTTTGAACCCCGTGATCCACAAACGCCGCGGCACGGTCGAGGCCGAAGAAGGATGCCTCAGTTTTCCCGAAATCTTCGCTCTCGTGAAACGGGCCGAAAAAGTTGCGGTCTCGGCGTACAATCTCGCTGGCGAAGAGATTAGCTACGAGTTGGATGGGCTATTGGCCCGGGCTTTCCAACATGAATACGATCACCTCGACGGCGTAGTGTTTAGCGATCGTCTAACGCCGAGCGGTCTGCTGTCGGTCAAGCAGGCCCTTGCAGATCTCGAACTCGAATATGCCGGCGACCAGCAGCGGGGCGTCATTCCCGGCGATCAGCAAATCACCTCGCGTTTGGCAGCGCTGGAACAGCTTCGGACGTAGATCATTTGGAGCCGTTCACGGGCCGGGGGGCGGCACATTTGCTCCCTCATCCTCGCATTTTTCTTAAGATGTCCCAGTAGGCGCCCCGGGCGCCGGCGGCAATCGCGTCGGATAGTTCTTCGTTGGCGTTGTAGTTGTGATCGCGCTGGGCGGTCGTTGTCGCGGGACCTTCTTCCATCGGCGGAAAAAATCGTTCGTCGCCCGCGATCAGTTCTCGCACAAGACGCGCCGGACGCTCGCCAAGTTCCGGCGCGATGTAAAACGTCGGTTGCAACAGGTCGATCGGGCCGGAATAGCGGCGGCGAATGCCCGGCGGTTCGTCCAAGAGGCCGCCTGGAACGAGCCGGGCGGCCATGCCCGTGCCGGGATAGATCCGCACACCCAACCCGGCGCCGACGCAGTCGGGCTTGATCGTGCGGAAGAAGGCGATGCTTTCGGCGAGTGTTTCCGGGGTTTCGCCCGGTCCGCCCAGCAACAGATCGAGCATCACGGCAATGCCGTGGGCCCGGCAAAGCCGCACGGCCTGCGCCAAATCGTCCTTGGTGTGGGGTTGCCGGTAAACGGCCAGCATGGCCGGATGGGCCGAATCGCTGGTGAAGTTGATGCCGACGCAGCCGGCCGCCCGCATTTTGGCCGCCAGCTCGTCGTCAAACGGTACGACGGCCAGATAGGCGTACCATCGCACGCGCTCGCCCAGCTTGCGGCGAATCAATTCGTCGCAGACGGCCGCGGCATGGTCGCGCGGCAGGTTGAACTCGGCGTCGCAAAGGTGCAGCACGTCGACATCCTGCGCCAAGAGCGCCTCGACTTCGTCGGCCACCTGTTGCGGATCGCGCCGCCGCGCGGTCGGGCCCTTGGCCATCGGATCGGCGCAGTAGAGACACGAACGTCCGCAGCCGCGCTTTGTTTCCAGGCCGACCTGACCGCCGCGGCGAAAATAGGTTCGATTATCGACCGCGTCGCGCTGGGTGGGAACGTCGAGCGGCCGCGGCCATGCGGGCGGGTTGGCCCGCCATTGCTCGCCGTCGCGCCAGAGCAGTCCTGAGACTTGCGGCCAGTGCCGCGGCCCGCGCAGTTGGGCCAACAGTTCGACGATCGCTTGTTCGCCGTCGCCGCGGATGCCGAAATCGGCTCCGGTGCGATCGACGATCGGTTTGGCGAAGATCGAAAAGCCGACGCCGCCCAGCACGATCGGCGCATCGCAAAGCCGCCGCACCGCGTCGATCGTCCCTTGCAACTCCGGGACGAACCCGGTTGCGCTTGGCCAAAAACAGTCGTCGGTGTTGCGGAAAGAAATGCCGACGAGTTCCGGCCGACTGCGGGCAAAATAGTCGGCCAGCGTCTCGGCCGGGTCTTTGGCTAGGCACAGATCGAGCACGTCGGTCTCGATCCCCGCCCGCCGCGCTGCGCCGGCCACGTAGTCGATCCCCACCGGCGCAATCGGCGGCTGCATTCGATTCGAGTTGATCAGCAATAGCATATTTGTATCTAAAGGCAAAGCAAGGGCGATGTCAATTGAGGGGCGAGGGACGAGGGGACTGTCCCAATTTTCGTGTCAGCGAAAATGGGACTGTCCCCTTTGCCGTGGATTTCGCGGGCTGGGGATTATCTGACACAAAATTCCGTACAGTCCCGGGACGAGAGGCGAGAGACGAGGGACGAGGGACGAGGGGCGAGGGAACGGTCTCGAATCATCAATCATCAATCATCAATCATCAATCCTCCCTCCCCTCTCTTCCCACGGCCGCCAACATGCCGTAGACTCTACCGCCATGCGATTGGTGATGCTGGGCACGGGACCGTTCGCCGTGCCGACATTTTCTGCGCTGTACGAAACCCGACATGCGGTGGCGGGGCTGCTGACCAGTCCGCTACGCATGCATCGGGGCAAGCCGGTTGCGCCGATCTGCTCGATCCGCGAGGTGGCCGCACGGCACGGCACGCCTGTTTTCGACCCCGACGATGTGAACGCGCCCGAGGCCCAAATACAATTGACAGACCTCGCTGCCGATTTGCTGATTGTCTGCGATTATGGGCAGATTCTTGCACCGGCGACGTTGGCGGCGGCCCGGCTCGGCGGGATTAATCTGCATGCTTCTCTGCTGCCGAGGTATCGCGGAGCGGCGCCGATCAATTGGGCCATCTTTCACGGCGAGACGGAGACGGGCGTAACCGTGATCCACATGACGCCCGAGATCGACGCCGGTCCGTGCATCGCACAGGCCCGCACGGCGATCGGAACCGACGAGACCGCGGCCGAGTTGGAGCCGCGACTCGCGGAAATGGGGGCCCGACTGGTGTGCGAAACGCTCGACGCGATCGAGGCCGGCCGCGCGAGGCCGCTGCCGCAAGATGCGGCGCTGGCCGGCCGGGCCCCGCGGTTGAAGAAAACCGACGGGGCCGTCGACTGGACCCGGCCGGCCGAAGCGATCAGAAATCAGGTTCGGGCGATGGAGCCGTGGCCGAAAACGTATACGTTCTGGCATCAGGCCGACGGGCCGCCGCTGCGGCTGATTCTTGGCCCGCTCGAAGTGCTTGAACGCCCAGCGGCAACGGGCGCCGCGCCCGGCGAGGTGATCGAAGCCGCCGGCGGCCGGCTGCTGATTGCCGCGGGCCGCGACGCCGTAGCGCCGCGGTGCGTGCAGCCTGCCGGCAAGCGGATGATGTCGGTCGAAGAGTTTTTGCGCGGCCATCGCGTTCGGCCGGGCGAGCGGTTCGGACCGTAAAAAAATCGCTTCAGATTGACAGTTGCCTTCCACGCGGCGTCTTCCTCTTCTGCCCTAGATTCATCCTTCATCCTTCCCCCGCCCCCCGCCCCTCTGCTAAAATGGAGCTATGCCCAAGCGTTTTTATATCCAGACGATCGGCTGCCAGATGAACGTGCTCGACAGCGAGCTGGTTTCGGCGGCATTGTTGGCGGCAGGCTATGAATCGGTCTCGCGTCTGGACGAGGCCGATGTGATTCTGTTCAACACGTGCAGCGTTCGGCAACATGCCGAGGACAAAATCTATAGCGCCCTGGGCCGGTTGAAATCGCTGAAGGATCGTTTTCCCCTGAAGATCATCGGCGTGTTGGGCTGCATGGCGCAGAAGGATCAGTCACAAATATTCCGCCGCGCCCCGCACGTGAACCTGGTGGTTGGGCCGAGCCGGTTGGCGCGGCTGCCGGCTCTGCTGGAAGAAGTCGCCGTCGGCAGCGGGCAACGGATCGAAGTGCGCCGGGACCGAAACAAAAAGCCGCATAGCGAGTTCTCGCCGAGACGGCCGAGAAGCGTTTTTTCGTCGCCGGGGCAGGCGATGGTGCGCATTATGCTCGGCTGCAATCGATTTTGCACGTACTGCATTGTGCCCTACGTGCGCGGTTCGGAGCAGAATCGTCCGGCTGTGAAAATCTATGAGGAGGTCCGGCGTCTGGTCGATGCCGGCTGCCTGGAAGCGACCCTGCTGGGCCAGACAGTCAACAGCTATTGCGACGCGACCGGTCCGCGGACGCTCCGTCTGGCCGATCTGCTGTATCTGTTGCACGACATCGAGGGCTTGCGCCGATTGAAGTTCGTCACGAATCATCCCAAGCACATGACCGACGATTTGATTGCGGCGGTGTGCGATCTGCCAAAGGTATCGCCGTATTTGCACGTTCCGGCCCAAAGCGGATCGGACGCGGTTTTGCAACGGATGAAGCGGGGCTATACGGCCGCGGAATACCGCGAGATGCTTGCCCGCCTCCGCCAGGCGGTTCCCGATGCGGCGGTGACCAGCGATTTTATCGTCGGCTTTTGCGGCGAGACGGAGGCCGAGTTTCAGCAGACGCTCGATCTGGTGCGCGAGGCGCGGTTCAAAAACAGCTTCATTTTCAAATACAGCGCCCGTCCCGGCGTCAAGGCGGCTGAACTTTTTGCCGACGACGTGCCCGAGGAAGTCAAACGCCGGCGGAACAACGAACTGTTGGCCGTTCAAAATGCGATCAGCCTCGAAGACAACCAGCCGTTTTTAGGCCGGACGGTCGAGATTTTGGTCGAGGGGCCGAGCAAAGCAGGTCGAAAAAAGCCGGCCGACGACGGCTCGCAGCAGCTTGTGGGCCGAACCGTATGCGATCGGATCGTGGTGTTCGACGGCCCCGCCGCGTTGGCCGGCCGCATCTTGCCGGTCGTGATCGAGAAAGTGGACGCATTCACATTGTTCGGACGACAACTACCGATATAGAGTTGCGGCCGGCGGCCGCCCCCCCGTGCATGGACACTTCAACCCTGCGTCAATATCTCGAAGATTCGTACGCCGCGGGCGCGTGGCTTTGCGGGCTGGGCGTCGTCGATCTTCGCCGGGCGCATGGAAACCTGCTGGGCATGGCGATGGCCGGAGTGCCTCTGGACCTGTTGGCCGTTATGTGCGGGCAGCTCGAGCGGCACTTGCCCGCCTGCGCCGATCCCGACATGGCGCTGCACAACCTGGAGCGGTTCGTGCTGGCGGGGCGAAATCCGCTTTCGGTAGGCACGCTGTTCGAACGCGATCCGCAGGCCCTGCCCACGTTGCTGCAAATAGGCTCGACAAGCCAGTACCTCAGCGACTTGCTGGCGGTCGATCCGGAGGGATTCGACCTGCTGCGCATGACCGAGGGGCAGCCGGTCGCGCGGCAGTCGCTGGTCGACGAGCTTGCGGCGGAAATCGCCGCGCTGGAGCATGATTCGGCCGTGCTTCGGGCGCTGCGGCGATTCAAACGCCGCGAAACGCTCCGCATCGCCTACGGCGACATTGTCCGCGAGCAGCCGCTGCGGACCGTGACGTCGCAAATATCCTATCTGGCCGACGCTCTGGTCGAGGCGGCGTTGAGGGCCGCTTGGCGCAAGTTCGAATCGCAGCGCGGCGCGCCCTGCGGGCCAGACGGCCGGCCGGCGCGATTCGTCGTACTCGGCATGGGCAAGCTCGGCGGACTCGAGCTGAACTATTCGAGCGACATCGACCTGATTTTTCTTTGCGAGGACGAGGGCCGTACCGACGGCGCACGCTCCATCTCGAACATCGAGTTCTTCGACTTGATCGGCCGCGAAATCGTGCGGCTGCTGACCGAACGGACGGAACTGGGCGGCGTCTATCGCGTGGACCTGCGATTGCGGCCGGAGGGCCAGCGCGGGCCGGCCGTGATCGGCGTGCAAGGCGCTTTGGCCTATTACGACACGCGCGGCCGAACCTGGGAGCGGCAGGCCTACATCAAGGCCCGGCCCGTGGCCGGCGATTTGGCCTTGGGCAACGAGTTTCTCGAAAAACTGACGCCTTGGATTTATCGCCGCTATTTGAGCCATGCCGACATCAGCGGCATTCGGGCCTTGAAACGGCGCATCGAGCAGCAAACGTCCAGCCTCGGCGGCGGGGCCCGCGACGTCAAAACCGGCCGCGGCGGCATCCGCGACGTCGAGTTCGTCATCCAGTTCCTCCAGTTGCTCAACGGCGGCGATTTGCCCGAGTTGCGAACGGGCAATACGCTCGAAGCGTTGGCGCGACTCGAACGGGTCGGCTGCCTGACGAACCTCGAACGGTCGATTCTCGAAGAAAATTACGCTTTCCTGCGGAAGATCGAGCATCGCCTTCAAATCATGCTCGATTTGCAGACGCATCTGCTTCCCGAGAATCGCGACGAGCTGCGCAAGCTGGCGATTCGGATGGGCTACGCGACCACCGGCGAACGCTCAGCGCTGGAGGCATTTTTGGACGATTACCGCGCCAAGACGGAATTGAACCGCAAGATTCTCGACCACTTGCTGCACGACGCCTTCAGCGACGATGCACAGGCGCAGGCCGAAGTCGATCTGGTGCTCGATCCCGATCCGCCCGAGGAGCGAATCGCCGCCGTGCTTGGCAAGTATTCTTTTCGCGACGTGAAACAGGCCTACCGCAATTTAATGTCGCTGGCCGAGGAGCGAATCCGGTTTCTTTCGACGCGGCGATGCCGACATTTTTTGGCCGCGATCGCGCCGCAGTTGTTGGCGGCTATCGCCGCCACGGCCGATCCCGATTTAACGCTGGTGAACCTCGACAAGGCAAGCGATTCGCTGGGCGGCAAGGGCGTGCTTTGGGAGCTGTTCAGCTTCAACCCGCCGAGTTTGCGGCTCTACGTCGAGCTGTGCGCCTACAGCCCGCATCTTTCGAGCATTCTGACGAGCAACCCGGGTATGATCGACAGCCTGATGGACAGCCTGGTGCTGGATAAGCTGCCGACGCTCGAATCGCTGCAAAAAGGCCTCGCCGAGTTGTGCCGCGGCGCGGAAGACATCGACCCGATCCTGCACAGCTTCAAGAACGACCAGCAGCTTTGCGTGGGCGTGCGCGACATTTTGGGCAAGGAAGACGTTCAGGCGACGACCGGCGCGCTTTCGAACATCGCCGAGGCGTGTTTGGCGCAAATCGCCGCGCGCGAATACCAGCGGCTGGCCGTGCGATTCGGAGAGCCGACGGTGGGCGAGGGGCGCCGCGCCGGACAGGTGTGCGAGATGGTCGTTTTGGCGCTGGGCAAATTCGGCGGCCGCGAAATGAACTACCACAGTGATTTGGACGTCGTTTTTTTGTACGAGGCCGACGGGCCTACGCGGCTCGGGCCCGGCTCGAGCGCCCGGCAAAGCACGACCAATCAGCATTTTTTCAGCGAGTTGGGCCAGCGGATCATCAAAACGGCGAGTCGGCTGAGCGGCTACGGCCGGCTGTACGAGATGGACGCCCGGCTGCGGCCGACCGGCAAGAGCGGCTCGCTGGCCGTGGCCTTTGACGAGTTTTCCCGCTATTTTGCCGGCGGCGGCGGGCAGCTTTGGGAGCGGCAGGCGCTCTGCAAGGCGCGGGTTGTATTCGGATCGCCGCGGGCCGCCAAAGCGGCGGCGGCCGTGGCGGCCAAGGCGGCCTTCGCCCATCGGTGGCGGCGAAAGGATGCCGCCGAGATTCGCCGCATGAGGCAACGGCTCGAGCAATCGACCGCGTCGGCCGGCGATTTGAAGCGAGGTCCCGGCGGCATCGTCGACGTCGAGTTCGTCGTGCAAATGTTGCAGCTTCAACATGCCCGCGGCAACCCCGATCTGCGCGTGCCCAACACGTTGGTCGCTTTGCGCGAGCTGCATCGCGCCGGCCTGTTGACGGCCGACGACTACGAGTTGTTCGACGTGGGCTATCGGCTGCTGCGGACGATCGAAGGTCGGTTGCGGCTAATGAACTCGGCCGCCCGCAACCAGCTTCCCCAGGACCCCGTCGAACTGACGAAGCTGGCGAACCTTCTGCACTATCCCAACAGCGACGGCTTGCTCATGGATTACGAGAACGCTACGCGGCAAATTCGGCGGCGTTTCGATCGAATCTTTAGCGAAGCATGAGGGCGGCGGTCTTTGCGAAGCCGGCTCTGCAAAACTATTCCGCTCCGCCGCACTCCGCTGCCCGTTGGCATTCCCGTTCGAGATAGCCGCGACCTTGGCGGATGCCGATGTGGTCCCAAGGCCGCGGGGCTGGGGCAGGGCAGGGCAGGTGTAGTGTTTTTTCCATGTCGACGCCGGCGTCGGCCAACGCCGACTGCCAGAGTCGCGGCTGGAAATGCTCGGCCCAACCGTCCATCCGCGCGCCGCGGCGCCAGGCCAGTTCGATGGCCTCGCCCACGCGGCGGTCGCCCCGACACATGACCCCTTCCAACAGGCTTGCCTCGATGTCGTGGCAGCGCAGTTGTACGCTGCGCAATCGTTTTTGACGCCGCAAAAAATCGTGGGCCCAAGAAAAATATTCGCGGCGCTGCATGGCCTGCCACTGGAATGGCGTTTGTGGCTTGGGCACGAAGTTCGACACGTTGGCCGTCACCGCGGCGGGCCGGCCGCTTACCTCCCGGCCAAGCTGCGAGATGGTTTCGGACATTTCGAGGATGCCTTCGAGGTCGGATTCGGATTCGCCGGGCAGGCCGCACATAAAATAGAGTTTTACGCGCGAAAAACCGCCCTCGAACGCACGCCGGCAGCCGGCGTAGAGATCGTCGTTCGTGATCGGCTTGCCGATTCGCCGGCGCATGTCGTCGTGGGCGGCCTCGGGCGCCAGGGTCAGGCCGGAATGGCGTTCCGTGGTCATCAGATCGCCGACCAGCCGTAATTGTTCGTTGACTCGCAGGCTGGGCAGCGAGATGGCGACGCCCAGCGGTTGGAACTGCTCTTGCAGACGCCGCATCAGCGCGTCGAACTCGGGATAGTCGCTTGTGGAAAGCGAGAGGAGCGAAATTTCGTTGTAGCCGGTGTTGCGGTATTGCTCGAGTGCGGCCTGCACGATGCTCTCGCCGCTTCGGAATCGGAGCGGCCGTTTGATGGCGGTGCTTTGGCAAAAGCGGCATCGGCCCGGACAGCCGCGCATGATCTCGATGGTGATTCGGTCATGCACGCACTCGATATGCGGCACGACCGGGGCCCGGGGCGGCGGAAAGGCGTCGAGATCGGCGACCACGGCCGGTTCGATGTGCAAGGGAAGGTCGCTGCGCCGGGGAACGGGCGGGGCCCCGTCGCCGCCGGACTCGTAAAACCGCGGGACGTAGACATGGGGCAGCCGGGCGGCCATCTCGGCCAGCATCGCCTCGCGGTCGTTCGACGAACGCTTTAAAGCCATCCATTGATCGCATACCGCCGGCAGCGATTCTTCGCCGTCGCCGATGACGAACAGATCGATGAACCGAGCCATCGGCTCGGGATTGAACGCGCACGGGCCGCCGGCGATCACCAGCGGGTGCTCGGCGGTCCGGTCGGAGGCCGAAAGCGGTATCCCGCCCAGATCGAGCATCGTCAGCACGTTGCTGTAACAGAGATCGTACTGCAGGGTGAAGCCGAGAACGTCGTAGCGGGCAAGAGGCGTAAACGATTCGAGTCCGTACAGCGGCAGGCCTTTCTCGCGCAGCAACCGCTCCATGTCCTGGAGCGGACAAAACGCCCGCTCGCAGGCCCAATCGCGGCGGTTCATCACGTCGTAAAGAGCGTGAAGCCCGTGATGGCTCATGCCGATGGCGTAGGCGTCGGGAAACGCCAAGCAGAGCGTGCCGCGCGTTTGCCGATGATCCTTGCAGACGGAGTTCCATTCGCCGCCGATGTACTGGGCGGGCGTCTGCGCCTGCGGCAGCAGGCAATCGATGACGGCGTTTTTCAGGGATTGGTTGAGCATATTGGGGCCGGCGAGTTCCGCGATTCATCGACAAACCGTCTATTATTCCAGAAACGAGCCGATGTTGCCATCGTTCGGCGGCAGCGGGTGCGCGCGTATCGCACGACGGCATTATAAGGCATAATAGGGGTATGACGACGCACATCCGATATCGCGGGGCGGTGGTTCTGTTTTGCGGCGCGGCCTTGACGCTGGGCGCGGCGGTTGCGGCGGCCCAATCGCGGATTGCCGACGCCGCACGGAACAAACTGGTCGATGAGGAAATCGCGGCGGCGGGCGTGACCAACCCGCGCGTACTCGAAGCCATGCGCCATACGCCGCGGCACGAGTTCGTGCCGCTCGGACAGCGCAAAAACGCCTATTTCGACATGGCCTTGCCCATCGGCGAAGGGCAAACCATTTCGCCGCCGTTCGTGGTGGCCTACATGACCGAGGCCCTCGACCCGCAGCCGACCGACAAGGTGTTGGAGATCGGTACGGGCAGCGGCTATCAGGCGGCGGTTCTGTCGCAACTGGCGGCCGAGGTGTACACAATCGAGATCGTCGCCCCATTGGGACAAAGGGTCGCAAAAACGCTCGAAAGGCTGCGCTACGACAATGTCCACGTCAAAGTGGGCGACGGCTATCAGGGTTGGCCCGAACACGCGCCGTTCGACAAAATCATCGTCACCTGTTCGCCCGAAAAGGCGCCGCCGGCGCTGGTCGAACAGCTTCGCGAGGGCGGGCGGATGGTGATTCCCGTCGGCCAGCGCTATCAGCAGACGCTCTACCTGATGAAAAAGATCGACGGCAAAATGACGGCCGAGGCGCTTCAGCCGACGCTCTTTGTGCCGATGACGGGCCAGGCCGAGTCGGGACGCGAGGTGCGGCCCGATCCGGCCCGGCCTACGGTGATCAACGGCGGCTTTGAAGACGCAACCGGCGAACCGCTGAAACCTGCCGGTTGGCACTATCAGCGGGCCGTGAAACTGGTCGAGGGCCAATCCGCACCCGAGGGCAATCGGTACGCAACGTTCAGCAACGCGCTGCCCGGCGGCAAGGCGCAGGCGCTGCAAGGTTTTGCCATCGACGGCCGCAAAGTTCCGTGGTTGCAGCTTTCGACGCGGGTTCGGGGGAGCAATATCCGAGCCGGCCAAAGCCCGGAGGAATTGCCCGGCGTCATTCTAAGCTTCTACGACGAAAAGCGGGTTCCGCTGGGCGAGACCGGCCTGGGACCGTGGCGCGGAACGTTCGATTGGCAAACCGAGAGCCGGCAGATCAGAGTGCCCCCGAAGGCCCGCGAGGCGATTCTCCGCATCGGGCTGCTCGGGGCGACCGGCGAAATCTCGTTCGACGCGATCGAGTTTGCGCCGGTGCAAAAATAGCGGCGGACGGCGTGCAACAGCCGTCTCCTGCAAATTTGCCGCACGTGCCTAATCATTCGCCGCAGCGTACCGAAATGGCTCGTTGCCCATTTCATAGCCGGGACGCATGCCGACGTTCAACAGCAGACCGACGGCCGCGGCATGGGCCAGCAGTCCCGATCCGCCGTGGCTGACCAATGGCAACGAAAGCCCGGTGATCGGCAGCAAGCCGACGGTCATGCCGGTGTGGATCAACACTTCGACAGCAAACAGCGCCGCCACCCCGACGGCCAGCAGACGCCCGAACGGCTCGCGCGTTTCGGTGGCGATGGCTAACGCCCTCCATACGAGGAACGCGAAAAGCGCAAACGTCAAAGCCGCGCCGGGCAGCCCAAAGCGCTCGCCGATAACGCAGAAGACGAAGTCGCCGCGTGCCTCGGGCAGCCGGTAGGCGGCCGGATCGTCGGTCGGTTGGCCGGCGAAATAGCTGCCCCACCCCCCGCCCAACGCGCGAAACTGCTTGGCTTGATATAGATGATAGGCCTGATCGCTTGGCCGGCGGCCCGGCGGCGGCTGGTCGAACAAGGCCGTGATGCGCGACTTCTGGTCGAGGCTCATTTGCGTCCACAGAAGCGGCAGCATGAGAACGCCCGCCAGGGCCACGCCGGCAAGGTTGCTTCGCTTCGCGCCAGCCGCGAAAAGCATCACAAAAAAAACC
>CAYMQL010000005.1:0-19464 GCA_964392255.1 uncultured Planctomycetaceae bacterium
CCACTAACCACTAACCACTAGCCACTAGCCACTAACCACTAGCCACTAGCCACTCCCCTCTTGTATGATGCTGACATCTTCTTACCCATTCGACAGGGAGCCGATCATGGTGGAACCAAAAGACCATGCCGCCGAGCGAAACTTTTTAGAAAGCCTGGTGCGGCGAGTCCCGGGATTCAAGGGATATCTGGAGCGGGAGTACCGTCGCGAAAGCGATGAGTTGCAGCGGAACTGGCTGGCCAAGCGTTTGCAGCGGGCGAAGCGGGCGATCGACGAATTGGCCCGCCAACTGGCCGACGCCGCCGCCATCGACGCGCTGCTGCCGATCGAGCGACTGCGCGCGAGGCTCGACCGGCTGTTGGGTCGCATCCGCGGCGCGATGCAGGGCTACAGCGGATTTTTCAATCTGGTGCGGATCGACGTTCCGCTGTTGGACCGGGTGTATCAGCACGACGCCGCACTCGATGAAAAGATCGACGCCTTTGCCCAGACCGCCGACCAATTGCCCGGCAAACGCGACCAAGCATCGGCCGCCGTCGCCGAGCTCATGGGCCAACTCGATGAGATCGAGCGTCATTGGGACGCGCGAGAAGATATGCTTAAAGGAGTGAAGTGAGGGGAGAGGGAAGCGGGAAGAAAGGAGGCGGCATTTCAGGGACTGTCGCAATTTTCGTGTGCGCGAAAATGGGTCTGTCCCTTTTGCCGGGGATCATTAACCAGAGAAGATGAACACCAAGCTTTACGAAAACATCGATTCGGTCGGCGTCGTCGATTGGACGATTCGCGACTTTCATAGCTACGAAACCGGCCGCGGCGCGACGTACAACTCGTATCTGCTGCGCGACGAGAAAACGGCGCTGATCGACGCCGTGAAAGCGCCATTCGCCGCGGAATTGCTCCGAAACATCGCTTCGCTGACCGACCCGGCGAGTGTCGACTACGTTGTGTGCAATCACGCCGAGTTGGACCATTCGGGCGGGCTTGGCGAAGTGCTTCGGGCGATGCCCCGGGCGACGTTGCTGTGCGACAAAAAGTGCGCGGCTGCGCTTGCCGAGCATTTCGACACGTCCCGATGGAAGATTCAGGCGGTTTCCACAGGCGACAGCGTCTCGCTGGGTCGGCGGACGCTCGAATTCATCGAAACGCCGATGGTCCACTGGCCCGAATCGATGTTCACCTACGTGCCCGAGGATGAATTGCTGTTTTCGATGGACGCCTTCGGCCAGCACTACGCCACGAGCGAGCGATTCGACGATGAGGTGGAGTTTTCGACGCTGATGGAGGAGGCGAAGACGTATTATGCGAACATCGTGCTGCCGTACGGCAAGGCGGTGCTTGCATGTTTGGACCGTGCGGCCGACAAAAAGATTCGGATGATCGCGCCCAGCCACGGCCTGATTTGGCGAACGCACGCCGCGAAAATCGTCGAGGCGTATCGCGATTGGGCCAACCATCGGGCCAATCCCAAGGTGTTGGTGATCTACGATACGATGTGGGAAAGCACCGAGGCGATGGCCCGGGCGATTCTGGAAGGCGCCGCGCAGCCAGGCGTCAGCGCCTCGCTGATCCACGTGCGCCGGACGAACCTGACGCGAATCGCCACCGAGGTGTTGGACTGTGCGGCCGTGGCCTTTGGCAGCGCGACGCTCAATCGGGGCATGATGCCGATGGCCGCGGCGACGTTGTGCTATCTGGAAGGCTTGCGGCCGTCGGGCAAGGCGGCCTTGGCCTTCGGTTCCTACGGATGGGGCGTAGGCGGGGCCGAGGCAATCGATCAAGCCTTGCGTGCCATGTCTTGGGATGTGGTTGGCGAGCCGATTCGTGCCCGCTACCGCCCCACCGCAGAGGTGCTCGACCAGTGTCGCGCCGCCGGCCGGCTGCTGGCCGACCGTGCCCGGACGCTGGCCGTCCTTCCATAAGGCCGCAACCAAACGGCATCCGCCATAATGGGGGCATTTTCGACTGCCCCCTACTGCTGTTTTTGCGGTCGATGTGGTAAACTTCTTGGGGGTATCCCGGGCAGTCTGGAGGGAATTCGGTGGCCGAAAAACCGTGGAGCGGCGTGTTTCAGCAGGCGACGGACCGCCGTGTGGAAGAGTTCACCCAAAGCGTGAGCTTCGACCGCCGGCTCTATGCGCAGGACATCGACGGCTCGATCGCCCACGCCCGGATGCTTGCCAAGGTCGGTTTACTGACCGCCGACGAGTGCCTGAAAATTGAGCAGGGGCTCAAAGAAATACGCCAAGAAATTGAGCAGGGGCGTTTTCAGTTCCGTGTGGAACTGGAAGACGTTCACATGCACGTCGAGCGGGCGCTGATCGACCGGATCGGCGACGTGGGCCGAAAGTTGCACACCGCCCGCAGCCGCAACGACCAGGTCGCCACCGACCTGCGGCTTTGGGTTCGCGGGGCCATCGATCAGATCGACGCCCGGCTTATCGCGTTGCAAAAGGCGTTTGTCGGCCGCTGCGACGCCGACGCCGGGGTGATTCTGCCGGGCTATACGCATTTTCAGCGGGCGCAGCCCGTGCTGGCCGCGCACTACTGGCTGGCTTATTGCGAGAAGTTCGAGCGCGACCGAAAGCGGCTGGCCGACTGTCGGCGGCGCGTGAATGTGTCGCCGCTGGGCGCGGCCGCGCTGGCCGGCACCAGTCTGCCGATCGATCGCAACGAGGCGGCGGCGCGGCTCGGCTTCGAAGGCGTAGCGGCCAACAGCCTCGACGCCGTCGGCGATCGCGACTTTGCCTTGGAGTTCGCATTCGTGTTGACGATGATCGCCGAGCATCTCAGCACCTGGGCCGAAGAGTGGATTCTTTGGTCGACCGTGGAGTTCAATTTTTTGAAACTGCCCGAGGCGTTTTGCACCGGCTCGTCGATCATGCCGCAAAAGATCAACCCCGACGTACTCGAATTGATCCGCGGCAAGACGGCCCGGGTGGTCGGCAATTTGCAGACGCTTTTGGTGCTGATCAAAGGGTTGCCGCAGGCGTACAACCGCGACCTTCAGGAAGACAAGGAGCCGCTATTCGATTCGTTCGATACGGTTTCGGCCTCGCTAGAGTTGGCAGCGCCGCTGGCGGCCGGCGCGCAATTGAACCGCGCGGCGATTGCCGAGCGGCTCGATCGAGGGCATCTCGACGCCACGACGCTGATGGAGCACCTGATCGGCCGCGGCGTTCCGCAGCGGACCGCGCATGGCATCGTAGGCCGATTGGTCCGCAAGGCGTTGGATCGCAACGTGCGGCTGGCCGACCTGTCGCTGGACGAGTTTCGCGAGGCGCACGCCGATCTTGACTCTCGCGTGTACGAAGTGCTAGGGCCGGATAAGGCGGTGGCCGCGATGCAAAGCTACGGCTCGACCGCGCCGGCGCAAGTGGAGGAGCAGATTCAGCGGTGGAATAAAACGCTGGGAATGAAGTGACGAACGGATACAAAATCCTTGAACCAATAGCCGGGGGCTAACAGCCCCCGGAAGCGTTTGAGTTCGCAGCGCACATTCCGGGGGCTGTAAGCCTCCGACTATTGCGGTTGAACAATGGACATGCTGAACGCGAGTTGCACCATGCGATTTGGCCTTTGTGCGATATTGTGGGCTTCAATTCTCGGATACGCATGTATTTCGGCGGCGCCGGCGGCATCGCAGGAACCGGCGAACGTCGAGGCGATTGCGCCGGAGAATACCGCCGTAGCGGCGATTCTGGCAACCAATCCGTCGACGCCCTTGGAGTGTCTGCGGGCGGCGAAAAATCTGGCCGACCTGGGCCATGCCGACGCGGCCAAGGGGTTTATCAAGAATGTACTCGACGCCAAGCTTGATGAAGAGCAGTTGGCCGAATTGGGCGAGGCGTTCGGCGTCGCGCCGCTGTTGGAAATGACGGGGCATTCCGCCTTGCTGCCCGAGGCCAAGCAACTGGCCGACGCCGTGGCACCGGCGGTTCGGGCAAAACTCGAAGCGCCCGCGCGCATCGAAATGCTGATCGCGCAACTTCAAGATACTGAGCCTCAGCGGCGGATCGAGGCGCTGGCCGGATTGCAGCAGACGGGCCGCGCCGCGATCAATCCGTTGCTGGCCGTGTTGGCCGATCCGGCGAGAACGGCCGAGCATGAAAACGTCCGCACGGTGTTGGCCGGCATGGGCCGAACGGCTCGCCAAGCGCTCGCGGCCGCGCTCGACGCCGCCGATCCCAAGCTTCAAACGCAAGCGATTCTGACGCTGGCCGAGCTGAACGACCGCAAGGCGATGCTCAGTCTGTTGATGCCGTGCGTTTCGGACAAGAGCGACGCCGATGTTCGGGCCGCCGCCGCGGCCGCGCTGCAAAAATGGACGGGGCACGTCCCCACGCGGCCGGAAGCGATTCGGCTGCTCGCCGAAGCTGCGAATAATTGCTTTGCCCAACGGCAGCCGATCGAAGGCGTCGAAGATGGCAAGGTGGAACGCTGGCGTTGGGACGCCGAGGCGGGGCAATGCCTTGTAGAGACCGGTTCGCCGGCCGATGCGTTGCGCGTTTTGGCGGCGCGTTATGCAAAAGACGCCTACGCTTTGAATCCAGAAGACCGCCGGCTTCGGTTGCTGTATCTGACAACGATGTTGGACGAGGCGGCGCATGCCAGCGGGTTGGATCGGCCACTAGAATCTGACAATCCGATCATCAAGGAGGCCAAAAAGTTCGGCGTGAAGCCCCTCGACGAGGTGTTGGCGTTCGCGATCGAGCAAAATCATCCGGCGGCGGCCGCCGCGGCGGCGCGGCTGCTGGGCGAGATCGGCACGGCGGACGAAGTGCTTTATCAGGGGGCGGAGAGGGCGCCGCTGGCCCGGGCGCTGCGGCATCCCGACCGGCGGCTGCGCATGGCGGCGCTGAAGGCCATCGTGCAGTTGCGTCCGGCCGCTCCGTACGCCGGCTCGAGCGACGTGCCCTTGACGCTGGATTATTTCGCCGCAGGCTGCGGAACGCGCCGCGCGCTGGTCGCCGGTGCAAACATCGAGCAATCGCGCGATCTGGCGGGCGTTCTGGCCGAAGCGGGACTTCAAACCGATACGGTCGCCTCCGGCAAAGAAGCGATGCGACTGGCGACAGGGTCGCCCGACTATGAATGCGTTTGGATCGATGTTTCGATCAGCCGCCCTCAAGTCGGGACGGTGCTGCACGAGTTGCGGCAAGACCCGCGAACCGCGCTGCTGCCGGTGGGATTGGCGGCCCGGTCGGGCTGTTTTGATCTGGCCGAGCGGCTTGCACGGACCGATCCGCTGTCGCGGGCGTTTGTCTGGCCGCGCGATGAACAGGCGACCGGCTGGCAGTTCGAACAGTTGCAGGCCGTCGCGCCGGATGCGTTTGTCGACGCCGCCGTGCGCCAGCAGCAAGCGGCCGAGGCGCTGGACCTGCTGGCCGAGTTGAGCCGGTCGTCGAATAAGCTTTACGACCTGCGCCGGGCCGAGCCGGGCGCGCTGGCGGCCTTGCAGAATCCGAAACTGGCGGTGAAGGCGGCGGACGTGCTGGCCGAAATGAACTCGGCCGAAAGCCAACGGGCGCTGGTCGACGCGGCCAGCCGGTTCACGTTGCCGTTGGAGCTGCGCAAGGCCGCGGCATCGGCGTTCTGCACCAATCGCGAGAGGCACGGATTGCTGTTGACGAGCGAAGAAATCCGCGAACAATATCGCCGCTACAACGAGAGCGAACAACAAGACGCCGCGACGCAGAAGATATTGGGGCTGATTCTCGACTGCATCGAGGTCAGCGTGCAAAAGTGACAACCGAACCAGATTCATCCCGGCGTGGACGCCGGGGCTAAACCCCAATCCCTAGCCCCTAGCCCCTTGTCCCTCCCTTGGCTGCTATTCCGCCGAACGCCGAATTGAACGAAACCGGGCCGCCGATCCCCGGGCTGATCGGCTCCGGACCGGCGATGGAAAACGTCTATCGGCTGACGCGGCAGGTCGCCCGGTCGAACGCTTCGGTGTTGCTGTTGGGCGAAACGGGCACGGGCAAGGAACTGATCGCCAAGGCGATTCACCGGCTCAGTCCGCGGGGCAGCGGCCCGTTCATCCGCGTGAATTGCGGCGCGCTGGCCGAAAATCTTTTGGAAAGCGAATTGTTCGGCCACGTGCGCGGGGCGTTCACCGGCGCGATCGACAACCGCACCGGCCGCTTCGAGGCCGCTCATACCGGCACGGTCTTCCTCGACGAAATCAATTCCACCACGCCGAAGCTACAAGTAAAACTGCTGCGCGTGCTTCAGGAGCACGAGTTCGAACGCGTGGGCGACACGCAGACGATCCGCGTCGATACCCGCGTCGTTGCCGCGAGCAATCGCGATCTGCTCGAAGAGACCGAGGCCGGGCGGTTTCGCGAGGACCTTTACTACCGGCTGAACGTGGTGACGATCTACCTGCCGCCGCTGCGCGAGCGGCGCGAGGACATTCCCGCGCTGGTCAGTCATTTCCTGAAGCTGTACAACGAGGAAAATTATCGCCGGGTGTTGTACGTCGCGCCGGACGCGATGGAGGCCCTTAAGGCGTATTCGTGGCCGGGCAACGTGCGCGAGCTGCAAAACTATATCGAGCGGGCGGTCGTTTTGGCGCCGGGCGACGAATTGACGCGCGACCTACTGCCCGAGAGCGTCGTCGGCGGCAAGCCGCGACGGATCGGCCGCAGCCGCGGGGCCGACCTGGAAACGCTCGCCGCCGAACTGATCGAACAGGGCATCGACACGGCAGGCCCCAACGCCGAAAATCTTTATGCGGCGATCGTCAATCGTGTAGAACGCGAGCTGATCGCTCAGGTGATGGCCGCCTGCGAGGGCGTGCAGATCAAAGCGGCCGAGCGGCTGGGCATCAATCGAAACACGTTGCACAAGAAGCTCAACGAGTACGGGCTGGAAAAGTGACGGTGACTGATGAATCGAGCGGATGTGTTGCGCACGCTGTCGGGCCATAAGGACGAGATGCGAGAGCGGTTTGCCGTTCGCAGGCTGTCGCTTTTCGGTTCCGTGGCCCGCGATGAAGCGACCAACAACAGCGACGTTGATTTGCTGGTCGAATTCAGCCGGCCGACCGGCTATTTCGGGCTGCTTGCACTACAGGATCACTTGGAAAGTTTGCTCGGCTGCCATGTGGACTTGGGCACGCCGCACAGTCTCAAGCCGCGAATCCGTTCTAAAGTGCTTGGAGAGTGTATTCATGTCGGTGAAACCCCTCAAGAAAATGCTTGAGGACGCTTGAGATGCTTTCCGGCGTAAGCACGATCTGTTTTGCCGCCAGCTACGCCGTCGCGCTGGCGCTGGAAGCGTCGCGGTTGGCGTTTCGCAGTCGCGTGCGCGGCGCGGCGATGCTGGGTTTTGCCGCGGCGGGGCTTGCGGCCCATACGGCTTTTCTCTACTACCGCGCCGTGGGCGCCGCGGGTGCCCCGTTGTCGAGCGAAAAAGACTGGTATCTTCTCGCGGCGTGGGGGCTGGCGGCGGTCTATTTGTACTTGGCCGTCGCGCATCCGAAGGTCCCGTTTGGACTATTTTTGCTTCCGTTGGCGTTGGCAATGATCGGCGCGGCCGCTTTTTTGGCCAGCGATCAGCCGCTTGAGCTTGGGGCCGCGTCGAGAGTCTGGGGCGCGATCCACAACGTTTCGATCCTGTTGGCGAGCGTGTCGGTGTTGGTGGGCTTCACGGCCGGCTTGATGTATCTCGGCCAGGCCCGACGACTGAAGCAAAAACACCCGGCCACCGGCGGGCTGCGGCTGCCGAGCCTCGAATGGCTTCAATCGGCCAATGCGCGGGCGATCGTCGGGTCGGTGTTTCTGTTGGGCGTCGGCGTAATTTCAGGCATGATTCTGAATCGGATTCGACGCGACGGCGAAGGCGCGCCGCTTCCGTTGCACGATCCCGTCGTGCTGACCACGTTGCTCTTGTTCGGCTGGCTTTCGGCGGCCGCCCTGTTGGTCCGACTCCACCGTCGCGCTCGCCAGGGACGCAACGTGGCCTATCTCACGCTGGCAAGCTTCGTGTTTCTCGTGCTGGTGCTTGCGGCCGGGCTGCTGCTAGGCAGCCGGCATTGGCAAAGAGGGGAGAGAGGAGAGAGGAGAGAGGAGAGGGGACGAAATGCAGAATGCAGAAGGATGAATGCTGAATGGCAGTCAGTCGCTTTACGCATTGCCCCTTCATCCTTCATCCTTCATCCTTCATCCTTTCGCGTCCCCGGAGGCCCGCAATGCTAGTGCAGGTCGTCGGATGCAGTCATCACGGCACGTCGTTGGCGATGCGTGAACGGCTGGCCTTTACGCCCGATAAAACGCGCGAGGCGCTCGATCATTGGCGTCGCGTGTTTCCGGGCGTCGAGGCCGTGGTGCTATCGACCTGCAATCGGGTGGAAATTTACGCCGCGACCGAGCGGCAAAGCGAACCGACGCTCGATCAAATCGCCGGATTTCTCGCGCGTTTTCATCGGATCGAGCCCGCCGAGGTGATCGAACACCTCTATCAATACAGCGACCAGCCCGCCGTGCAGCATCTGTTCGCCGTGGCGTCGAGCTTGGACAGCATGGTGCTCGGCGAGCCGCAAATTCTCGCCCAGGTGAAAGACGCTTATCAATTAGCGGCCGATCAAGACGCGACCGGGCCGCTTCTGCACGCCGTTTTTCAGGCGGCGCTGCATGCGGCGCGGCGCGTGGCCGGCGAGACCGCGATTCACCAGCGGCGCGTCAGCGTCCCCAGCGTGGCCGTGGCCGATTTCGCGCGGCAGGTTTTCGAACGCTTCGACGACAAAAATACGCTCGTCATCGGCGCCGGCGAGATGGCCGAGGAAACGCTGCGCTACTTGCGGCAGGAAGGCGCGCGGCAAATCACGATCGTCAACCGGCATTCGGACAAGGCCGAAGAGCTTGCAAGGCAATGCGGCGGCCGGGCCGAGCCGTGGGCGGAGTTGCCGCTTGGGCTTGCCGACGCCGATCTCGTCATCAGCACGACCGGCGCCGAGCGGCCGATCGTTACGGACGCCGATTTCGCCGCCGTCGAGGCGCTACGGGGCGAACGGCCCCTGTTGATCCTCGACTTGGCCGTGCCGCGCGATTTCGATCCCGCCGTCGGCGAACGTCCGAATGTTTATCTGTATACGATCGACGACCTTCAGGCGACCTGCCTGCGCAATCGAGCCGAGCGCGACCGCGAGTTGCCCGCGGCCATGCGCATCGTCGAGCAGGAGACGAACCGCTTCATGGCCGAAATGTATCACCGCGCTGTCGGTCCGGTGATCGAGCGGCTGCTCCGCGGCTGGCAGAAGCCCAAGGAAGACGAATTGCAGCGGCTTCTGAACAGGCTGCCCGCGCTGGACGACCTCGCGCGAGAGGAAATTCGCCGATCGTTCGACCGGCTGGTCAACAAGCTCCTGCATCCGCCCTTGGAATCGCTTCGCGACCATTCGCGCGACGGAGTCCCCCGCGGACTGCTCGACGCGCTGAAGCGGCTGTTCCAGTTGAAAGACTGAACGCCGGCTCTCCGGCATTCGTTATCCAGCGTCCGTTTATTGCGTCTCAGGTAAGTCATGTCGTATCGAGATAGCCGGGAGCTAACAGCTCCCGGAGCGTGGCCGCTAAACCATGCATATTCCGGGGGCTGTAAGCCCCCGGCTATTGCGACAGTGTTTACCTGACGGTCAATAGCGGGGACTGTCCGCTTCGCTGCCGCGTCAAACGCGGTTACTTGATGCCCGCGCCGGGCTTGACCGCGTCGCGCAAGAATACGCCGGGATGTCGGGCACCTTTGTCCATCAAGACGCGGGCGTCCTCGACGATCGGTTTGAGCCGGAGGCTGACTTCTTCGATGTTTCGGGCGGCCCGATTGACGCGGTCGTAAAGTTGCCGATCGTTCAGCAACGCGCCCAGCGATCCTTCGCCTCGTTCGATGCGGGCCATGATCGTGCGCATCAAGGTGGTGATCTCGCCGATGTTTTCCATGGCCCTGGCGATTTGATCGGCGGGGGCCGGATCGCCCGGCCGCGAAGGTTCGCTGAATCGCTTTAGCGTTCGCTCGGTCATTTCGATCGTCTCGACCATCCGCTCGATGGCCGATCGGCCGTCTTCCGGCGAACGTTCCGTGAACCGGCTGAGCGCTTCTTCCGTGGCCTTGAAGGTGTGGTTCATGCTTTCGAGCGTGTCGGGCAGTTTTTGGACGGCTTGGCTGAGTTGCTCGCGATTTTTCTCGTCGCCGAGCATGTCGCGGATCGTGGCCATCGAAGCGGCCATGTCGCGGAGCAGGTCTTGCGCGTTTTTTTGCGTGTCCGGATCGAGAATGTCTTCGACGCGCTTGGCGGCTTTGCTCAGTTGATCGCTTGCGGCCGTCAGGGCGCGGCCGGTGTTGCTGACCGTGTCGATCGGATCGGCCAGAGCGCGTTTCAGACCGGTCGGATCGTCGGAAAACATTCCATGCAGCGTTGTGCCCGGCTTGACCGGTTGGCCGGCGCCCGACTTGTTCGGGTTGGGAATGAAAACCAGCGCGGTGTCGCCCAACAGATCGCGGGTGATGTAGCAGTCTTCGTTTTCGTAGATGGATTTATTGGCCTCGATTTTGGCTACCAGCAGAACCTTCGCGTCTTTGGCGGTCAACTGGACGTCTTCGACGCGGCCGATCAGAATGCCGCTCTTGCGGATCGGCGTATCCTTGCTCACGCCGCCGGCGTAGTCGAACAAAACGTTCACCGTATAGTAGCGGCCGGGAATCATGCTGGGCAGCTTGCCGAACATGACCAGCAGAATGCCGGTGATGATCAGGATGGCCAGAAACGTGACCCCGACGCGAAATTGCATCACTCGTTCGTCCATGACTCACCTTCCGTTCTGCTGGCGCATTTCCATGAGGCGTTCGCGGGCTTCGCCGCGGACGAATTGCGACACGCGGCTGTCCAGCCCTCGTTCGATGTCCTCGGGCGGGCCGTCGTAGATGATTTGCGGCTGGCCGGCGCCCAGCCGCGTAAGCGGATAGAGCATCACAACGCGATCGGCCACCTTCTGCGCCGTCCGCATGTCGTGGGTCACGACAATGCTAGTGACCGGATGATGCTGCCGGGTGCTTAGGATCAGTTCGTTAATCACGTCGCTCATGATCGGGTCCAACCCGGTGGTGGGCTCGTCGTAGAGCATGATTTCGGGCTCCAGGGCCAGCGCCCGCGCCAAGCCGACCCGCTTTTTCATGCCGCCGGAAAGCTCGGCGGGCTTTTTGTTGACGATGTTTTCGGGAAGACCTACCTCGGCCAGACGCGACAGCACCACGCCGCGGATTTCCTCGGGGGTTTTGCAGGTGTGCTGCCGCAGCGAAAAGGCGACGTTCTGCGCTACCGTCATGCTGTCGAACAACGCGGCCTGTTGGAACAGGAACCCGAACCGGATGCGCTGTCGCGTCAGTTCCTTTTCGCTGAGCGAGGCCAGATTGCGGCCGTCGAAATAGACCGTGCCGCGGTTGGGCCGCAGCAGTCCGATGATTGTTTTCAAAAAAACGGTCTTGCCGCAGCCGCTTTCGCCGATGACGGCCACGGTCTGGCCCCGCGGAATCGAAAGCGTGATTTCGCGCAAGACGTGCTGATGGGCAAAATGAACTCCGACGCCCTCGAGTTGGACCAGGGGCAAATGCAGATTTGGGGTTGTGACGGAGGTCGTAACCATCATCTTCTCCCCTCTCCCTATGGGAGAGGGGCCGGGGGTGAGGGCGGTCAGGGGTCAGGGGAGAGAGAGCAGCGCATCCCAAATGCCGTCTTTCATCCTTCTGCCCTCCGCCAGCCCTCACCCTAACCCTCTCCCAAAGGGAGAGGGGACATTGTTTCCTAAAACAGTTTTGGCGCTTGCGGCCACAGGCTGAAATAGATTCCGTCTAAGGCGATGCCCAACAACAAGTCCAACAGCAATATCATGACGAACGAATAGACGAACGCGGCGGTTGCGGCGCGGCCGACGCCCTCGGCGCCGGGGTCGCAGTGGAAGCCGCGGTAACAGGCAATCAACGCAATGGCGGCGCCAAAAAATAGGCTCTTGAACACGCCGGCGAACAGGTCGAAATTGCCGACAAACCGGCGCGAGTTTTCCAGATAATGATGGGCGTCGATGCCCAGCAGATTGACGGCGTAGAAAAAAGCCCCGGCTACGCCCATAAAGTCGGCCATAATCGTCAGCGCGGGAATCAGCAGCAGGCAGCCGAGAAACCGCGGCACAACCAAATAGTAGATCGGGTTGGCGCCCATGCTGGTCAACGCGTCGATCTGCTCGGTAACGCGCATGGTGCCCAGTTCGGCGGCCATGGCGCTGCCCACCCGGCCGGCCAGCATGGTGGCGGCCAGCACCGGTCCAAGCTCGCGGACCAGCGACATATTGATCACCGCGCCGAGCTTGGCTTCGAGGTGCAGATTGCGAAATTGCACGTAGCTTTGCACCACCAGCACCATGCCGATGAACGTGCCGGTCAGGGCGACCACCGGCAGACTGAGCACGCCGATCTGATAGAAATTCGGCAAAAGCGTTTCTTTGCGAGGCAGGCGCGCCAGCATCCAGCCGAACGTCCGCAGCG
Organism: uncultured Planctomycetaceae bacterium; assembly: GCA_964392255.1. Taxonomy (GTDB): domain Bacteria; phylum Planctomycetota; class Planctomycetia; order Pirellulales; family Thermoguttaceae; genus CAYMQL01. The sequence continues at coordinate 12,532 of CAYMQL010000005.1, forward strand.
AGAAAATCGAGATGTTGCCCAGCCCGATGATCCAGTCGGTCAGCACCGCCCCAAGGTCGGCGATCCAGTCGACCACGGCCGCCAACAGCCTCGACGTCTTGGCTTCGGATTCGGGGATGGAGTTGCTCGTCGCGCTCATTGCTTCCGCCGTTGCTGCGAATGTCTTTTCACGCTAAATCTGCGTCCAGACCGCCATCGCAGCCTGGACCGGGAGGCCCTTCTTCTCTAACTTCGTCGTGCCGACGTTGCGGCTTGAACAAAGTCTATCGGTTGATCGGAATTGTCCAACTAGGCAAAATAGGCTACCCTGTGAATGCCGTCGCCCGGGCAACGCCCACGGTCGAACGTGATAGCCAAAATGCTCCGGGACGCGTTCCGGAAATGGGCAACTCTTCTTGATAGTAAATTATCCGCATGATAAGCTTTTCTTATGAATATCGAGACGCTCCGCATTTTCTGCGATGTGGTTCAGCACCAGAGCTTTTCGCGAGGGGCCAAGGTTAACGATGTCAGCCAGTCGGCCGCCACGCAGTCGGTCCACCGCGTCGAGCAGCATTTCGGCGTGCAACTGGTCGATCGGTCGAAACGTCCGTTCGTTCTGACGCCCGAGGGCCAGGCCTGCTACGAGGGTTTTCGCGAGGTGCTGGAGCTTTACGACTCGGTCGAGTCGCGGGTGCGGTCGCTGCGCAAGGAGATCGGCGGTTTGGTGCGCGTGGCCGCCATCTATTCGATTGGGTTGCACGACATGAGCCGCTGCATGCAGGATTTCATGCGGCGCTATCCCAAGGCGAAGGTGCGGCTCGAATACCAACGGCCGAACAAGGTCTACGAGGCGGTGCTGAACGCTGAGATCGATTTGGGCATTGTCTCCTATCCGGCGGCGTCGCCCGATCTGAGCGTGATTCCCCTGCGTTCGGAGCGCATGGTGGTGGTCTGTCCGCCCGAGCATCCGCTGACCCGGCACGACGCCGTCACAGCCGAGCAGCTTCACGGATTGGACTTTGTCGCATTCGACCGCGACCTGAGCATCCGCAAAGAAATCGACCGGCATCTGCGCCAGCGGTCCGTGAGCCTTCACGTCGTTATGGAGTTCGACAACATCGAAACGATCAAACAGGCCGTGCAAATCGGCGCGGGCGTAAGCATTCTGCCCGAGCCGACGGTTTTTCAGGAAGTTCGCGCCGGCTCGCTTGCGGCCGTGCGGCTGATTGCGCCTGAGCTGCGTCGGCCGATCGGAATCATTCACCGGCACCGAAAGCTGTTTACGCCCACCGCGGCGAAGTTCGTCGAGCTCTTGCAGCAGGTGCAAGATCAACGGCCGGAGGAACGCTGATGCGCGAAGCCGAGGTACTCGTTTGTTTCCGGCCGTCGGGCCGCGAGGCGTATGTTTTGCCGGGCACGCGGCTGATCGAGGCGGCGGCCGAGGCCGGGCTGATGATCGAGACGCCGTGCGGCGGGCAGGGCATTTGCGGCCGCTGCCGCGTTCGGGTCGCAACCGGCGCCACGGAACCGAACACCGCCGAGCGCGAGACGTTCTCGTCCGCCGAACTTGAACAGGGTTGGCGGCTGGCCTGTCAGACAACGGTTAGCGGTCCCGCCGAGGTCGAGATTCCGCCCGAATCGCGGGCCGCGGCCGAACATCAGATACTGGTTCGCTCTTCGGACGCGGCAGGCCCGAGCGACGACCCGCCGGTGCGCAAACGCTACGTCGAACTTTCGCCTCCGCGGCGGGGCGACGACGCGCCGGACGCTGCGCGATTGGAGCGCGCCCTTGGCGGCGGACCTTTGGAAATCGAGCTTTCGCTGCTGCGTGAGCTGCCCGGCCGGATGCGCCAGGCTCAGTTTCACGGCACGGCGGTGCTAAGCGAACGCCGGCTTTTGGATTTCGAGCCCGGCAACACCGAGACCGACGCCTTCGCGGTTGCGGTCGATGTCGGCACCACGACGATCGTCGCCTCGCTTCTGGACATCGGCACCGGCAGCGAGTGGGCGGTCGAGGCGGCCTTGAATCCGCAAACCCGCTTCGGCGACGACGTCCTCTCGCGAATTCTTTTCGCGCGGCAAGGCACGGAGCAATTCAAACAATTGCAGCAAGTCGTCGTCGACGAAATCGACGAAATGATCGGCCGTTTGTGCCGCCGGGCGGGCATTCCGCGAGAGCGCATCTATGAAATCAGCATCGCCGGAAACACCGCCATGCAGCAATTGCTCTCCGGCGTCGACGCAAGCTCGCTTGGCGAGTCGCCGTTCGCTCCGGCCACCGGCGAAGCGTTGCGAGTTCCCGCCGCCGAACTAGGGCTGCACATTCATCCGCGCGGAAGCGCCTACGTCATGCCGGTCATCGGCGGATTCGTCGGCGGCGACACCGTGGCGGGCGTTTTGGCCACGCAACTGTCCGATATCGAGGGACCAGCGCTGCTGGTCGACATCGGCACCAACGGCGAGATCGTTTTGCAGGTCGGCGGGCGGCTTCGTGCGGCGTCGACCGCGGCCGGGCCCGCTTTCGAGGGCGCTCGCATCTCCTGCGGCATGCGCGGCTGCGCCGGCGCGATTGAAAAAGTGGCCGTCGACGGCCATTTGCGCATCAACGTCATCGGCAACGTTCCGCCCGTCGGACTTTGCGGCTCGGGACTGATCGACGCGGCCGCCGAACTGCTCCGCCACGGACTGCTCACCCCGCAGGGACGTTTGCTGTCGGCCGACCAACTGCCGGCCGGCGCGATTCCCGATCTGGCCGAGCGGCTTGTTCAGCACGAGGGCCATGCGGCGTTTACGCTGGCCGCGGCGGCCGAAACCGGCGATCGGCCCATCCTGTTGACGCAGCGTGATTTTCGCGAGTTGCAGCTTGCCGCCGGCGCGATCCGCGCGGGCGTCGCCGTGTTGTTGCGGCAATCGGGCGTTCAACCGAAAGACTTGCGCCGCGTGTTGATCGCCGGCGGGTTCGGCAATTTCATCCGCCGCAACAACGCCCAGCGGATCGGACTGCTGCCCGCCCAAATCGAACACGCGCGGATTCGCTTTCTGGGCAACACCTCGCTGGCCGGCGCTCGGCTGACGGCTCTTTCTTGTCGCGGCCGGCAGACGGCCGAAGAGATTGCCCGGCGGACCGAACACGTCGACCTTTCGACCGACGCGGGATTTCAGCAGACGTTCGCCGAAAGCATGATCTTTCCCGAGGCGTAGAGAAGCACAGCGAAGCGGAAGAGGGCAATGCCATTCTGCGGCGCCCGTGTTGGTTTGTCGAGCCATCAAAAAGCCGCGTTCGCGTTCTGCCGTTGTAGCTTCTCTCCCATCAATGCCAGCCGCCGACCTCTGGTGAGAATTCCCCCCGGTTGTAAGCCAGTCAGCCGCCGGTCAGACTGTGTTGTCAGAAGCAGGTGGGATTTTGGGTGGGACACGCCCGGCGGCTCGAAAATCTTAAATCTTGGCGATTGACGTAAATGCTTATCTATCTGTGGGATACAATTAAGTGCGAGAGACAGGAGTTGAACCTGCACGGGTTTCCCCACTGGATCCTAAGTCCAGCGCGTCTGCCAATTCCGCCACTCTCGCATTCGTGCTACGATCTGATAGTTTGCGGCCGTTTGACGCTGCCGTCAAGGGTCGAGCGTTCTGAGGCTTATTGGGGCTGCTTGCATTGGGGCAAGTCGGTTTTCGAATGTGCGCGGAGCGAGGCGGCCAGTGCGGCGACTTGGCCGAAGGCGTCGCTGTTGGGCACTTCTGCGCCGCGGCGCAGCTCGGCCAACAGGTCGCCGAGCAATTCCTGTTCAAGCCAACCGGCCAGCCACCCGGCGCGTTGCTGGGCATAGCGGGCTTGCAGCCGGCCGAACAGTCGGGCGGCGGCCTGTCGGACGCCTTCGCCGGTGCTATTGACGAGCGCTTCACCGCCGCCGGTGATGCCGCCGGCGATGGCCGCCTCGGTCGCAAGATGGCCGGCGCTGGTGGCGGCCGCCTGGGTTGCGGCCTGGGCGGCCAGATCGCCGGCAACGTGCAGGCCGGTAACGAATAGGGCGACGGTAATGGCCGGCCGGGCAAGCGCCGCGGCGTGGTCGAGCGATTGCAAGAATCGCACGGCCCGCGGATTCGAACGCCGCCAATCGTCGAGCTCGCTTTGCAGAAACGCCCGATAGTCTTCGTCCACCGGCGGAAGCTGTCGGTGTGCGGCTTCGACGCGGGTCAACAGCGCAGCCCGGGCGTGGCCGCCCAGCAGTTGCCGGAGCCGGGGGCGCAGCGTGTCGTTGCCCACCTCGGCCAGCCGATCGAGCTCGTCGAGCATTTTTTCGACGGCCGACAAGATGGCTGCCTGTTCGCGCTGTTGAAAATCGATCATCGGATCGGTTTGGGGACTGCTCAACGAGGCCCAGGCGGCGCGAACGGGCCAGGTGACGCCGCGGCCCAGTGTGCGGTAGAAGCCGTGGATTCGCCGCGACCAGTCGGGCCGGGCCTCGTTCCACCAGCGGACGATTTCGGCCACCATCATGCCGGCCGGCAGCGAAGGCCACCCGACTCGGACCATCTCGCCCGCCGAAAGCGCGGCGGCGGCCGACGAAAAATCGCCGGCCGCACGGCAGATCGAATCCAGATACGCCGGCAAGCCGCGATCGGCGTCGAGCACGCGAGCCAGCGCGCCTTGGAACGTCTGGATTTTGACGGCGTCGAAGTGCAGGGCGGCCAGATCGTCGCGCAGATTGGCCTCGCGCAGCGAAGGGGCGTCCGCGGAATTCCGCAAGCTGTTAGCTTCCGGCTGCAATCTTGCGGCATCGGCTTGCCGACATGCGATTGTTTTCGGTTCGGCGTTCGATTTCCACGCAAAAAACGGCAGCCGCAGTTCTTCCGCCGCCCGGCGGTCGTAGGGCACGACGTAGACCAACTCGGGCCGGGCCCCGGTCTGCTCGCAAAATGTGGCCAGCCACTGCGGCCAATAGTCGCGGTCGGCCGCCAACTCACATTGGTTAAAGACGACGACGATCGGTTTTTGGGCTTCGACCGCCGCGCGAAAGAATTGTTTGACCGCCGCATCATTGTATTTTTGCTGCGTCAGCACGGCCACCAGCACGTCGGCGGCCTGGCGGATGGCCCGGGCACGGTCCCAGTTGACCGTCACGTCGGAATCCACATCGGGCGCATCGAGGATCAGCAGCCGCGGCGGCATCGCCTTGCCCACGCGACAGAACAAGCGATTTTCCGCCGCGTCGTCCAGCGGATCGGCCGGCGATTGCCAGTCGCGCAGCGTAAACGGCTCGAACAGCCGCTGCAACAAGGCCGGATCGGCCAATTTTTCCGGCACGAGGCACACCGGATGTTTGGTGCCGGCGGCAAGCGGGCTCGACGCGCTGGCCACTTCGCCGGCCAGATGGTTGAAGACGACCGACTTGCCGATGTTTGTGCCGCCGACGACCGCGACGACCAAAAGCGGCGGCAGGTCGAGTTGCGCGAGCAGCTTGTTTCGCAGCAAATCGAACCACTCTTGCCCCTCGGGCGAGGCCGCGCCCGAGGCGGCGGCCAGCGGCGCCAACGCGGTCAGCGCTTGGCTGAGTTGGGCGACCTCGGCGGCGAAGGCGGAGAAGTCGGCAGGCATGGTTTAGGCAGAAAACCTCTCCAGTTCCGCTTCAACGGCATCCTTCTATCATACCGCGCAGCGGCGCATGCGGCTATGCGGCGCCCAGCGCCATCGCCGCCGCCTGGCCGTTGGGCGAATAGCTCAGAATCAGGACCGTCGGCCGCGGAAGCGGCTGCGGCCGGCCGCGGACGACGTTGATTGGGCATTGCGGGTCGGGCTGATCGTAGTTGAGCGTCGGCGGAACAAGGCCGTGCTGCAAAGCCAACACCGCAAGCACGGCTTCGAGCGATCCGCAGGCAGCGCCCAAATGGCCGAAAAAACTCTTCGGCGCGGTTACGGGCACGTCGCCAAGCACGTCGCAGATGGCCTGCGCTTCCATGCGGTCGCCTTCGACCGTGCTTAGGCCGTGGGCAACGACGCATCCAACGTCGGCCGGGCACAGGCCCGCGCTTTGCAGCGTTGCGGCAATCGCACGACGCACCGCCAAGCCTTCGCACGGTTGTCCGTTGGGGCGCGGCTCGAACGCAGCCGCATAGCCGAGAACGCGGGCCAACGCGAGGGCATTACGCGCAGAGGCGTTGGCTTGCGTCTCGAAGATCAGCGCGCCCGAACCTTCGCCATAAACCCGGCCGTCGCGCTGCACGTCGAACGGGCGCGATGCGGCCGCGGGATTTTCGTGGTGTTTCGACTGACCGAGCACTTCATTGCGAACCCAAAGGGCGGGCTGAATCCGCGCGCTCGCGCCGCCGGCGATCATCACGTCGGCCTGGCCGCGGTCGAGCACGCGGGCCGCCTCGCCCAACGCCGAAAGCGTCGAAACGTCGCCGAGCGTTATCGTGTTGTTCGGTCCGCGGGCGTCTTGGGCGATGCCGACATGGCAGGCCGGCATGTTCGGCAGATATTTGAGCATCCAAAGCGGGAACAGCTCTTTTGAAAACGCTTGGCCCCAGCTTTGAAAGTTGAAGCGGCCGTCGACCATGCAGGTTCGATACGTGCCGACCAATTCGTGGAGTTCGCAGGGGATCATGTCGGCGCCCAGGGTTACGCCGAGTCGTTCGGGGTTGGGCGGAGCATCGCGCAGGCCGGCGTCGACAAAGGCCATATCGGCCGCCGCGAAGCCCAGTTGGATGTCGCGGCTCATCACCTTGAGGCTTTTTCGCGGGCGGACGTACTGTTTCGGGTCGAAGTCGGCCACCTGTCCGCCAAAAGGCGGCGGCAGCGTCGGATCGTTAAAGCCCGGCAGATGCCGAATGCCGCCTCGGCCCTCGCACAAAGCGGCCCAAAACGGCTCCTTGCCGATCCCGATGGGGCTGACCACTCCCGCCCCCGTCACGACGATCTCTCGAGTGGACGCCATAAATGCTAAAAGACCC
>CAYMQL010000006.1:0-19319 GCA_964392255.1 uncultured Planctomycetaceae bacterium
CCATAAACGGCAATGATGTTTACAGCAGTGGTGCAAGCACGCACCCTACGGATTTTGAGCTTTGCGCAACAGAAACTACTGAGTTGAGGAGTTCCGAGATTGACTACTAGCGTCTCCGCCAAAACGGAAGTTATGCCCGCGTCCGGCTCGAATGGAGATACGTCGGGCGGCAACGGCCAACTGCGCGTTCGCGCACGCCGCCGCGCCACGGCCCAGTCGATGGCCGCCAGCCAACGCGATATTTCCGTCAGCGAGTTTTTCGCCAAGAATCGCCACCTGCTGGGTTTCGACAACCCGCGGAAAGCGCTTCTGACGACCGTCAAAGAAGCGGTCGACAACGCCCTGGACGCCTGCGAAGAGGCCGGCATCCTGCCTGAAATCTGGGTCCACATCCAGCGCGTCGGCAACGACCGCTACAAAGTCGGCGTGCAGGACAACGGGCCGGGCATCCTGAAAAAGCAAATCCCCCTGATCTTCGGCAAGCTGCTCTACGGATCGAAGTTCCATCGTATGCGGATGAGCCGCGGCCAACAAGGCATCGGCATCAGCGCCGCCGGAATGCACGGACTGTTGACCACCGGCAAGCCGGTCAAGATCATGTCGAAGGTCTCGAAGCGCGAGCCGGCGCATTATTATGAGATCCAAATCGACACGAAGCGCAACCTGCCCGAGATTCTCAACGGCCGCGGCGAGGGCGTCGAGATTCCGCCCAACGGCCTGGGCGAAAAACTGATCGAAAAGCACGGCATCGAATGGGAAGAGAGCGTCGACCACGGCACGCGCGTCACGATCGAGCTGGAGGCCCGCTACCAGCGAGGCCGCGGCAGCGTCGACGAGTATCTCGAGCAAACGGCCATCGCCAATCCGCACGTGGCCATTCATTACATCGATCCTGACGACAACCGGAAGGACTATGTGCGAGTCGCCGAGCAGCTTCCGCCCGAGCCGAAAGAGATCAAGCCGCACCCGTACGGCGTCGAGTTGGGCCGGCTCGTGACGATGCTCAAGGACACAAAGGCCCCGACGATCGCCCAATTTCTGGTCCATTCGTTCTCGCGCGTGAGTCCCAGCGTGGCGCGGCGGCTTTGCGAGACGGCGAAAATCAGCACCCGCGCGAATCCCAAAAAAACAGGCCGGCACGAGGCCGACCTGCTTTACCAGGCCGTCCAGCAGACGAAAATTCCCGCGCCGGCCACCGACTGCATCGCGCCGATCGGCGAAGAATTGATCCTGAAAGGTCTGCGGCAGGTCGTGCCCGGCGAATTTTACGCCGCGGCCACGCGCCCGCCGGCGGTCTATCGCGGCAATCCGTTTCAGATCGAGGTCGGGCTGGCCTACGGCGGCGGATCGACGAGTCTTCGCATCACGCGCGAGGCGCTGGCCGAGATGCTCGAAGAGAGCGACGCCCGAACGCTGCGACAATTTCTCATCAACGGATTCCAGGGCCTCGGGGCCGAATCGGCCGACAAAATTCTTGCGGAAGCGGACGTCGGCACGCGCGTCTCGCCCGGCCGCCTCAAAGCGTCCGACGTCGACCGCTTCCATCAGGCGATGCAGAGCGTCAACATCAGCGAGGGCCAGTCGATGAACGTGCTGCGCTACGCCAACCGCGTGCCGCTGCAATTTCAGGCCGGGGCCTGCGCGATCACGCAAACGGTGATGTCGACCAACTGGCGGGCCTACGGGCTGAGCCAATCGCGCGGCTCGCTGCCCAGCGGGCCGATTACCGTGATGGTCCACATGGCCAGCGTTTGGGTCCCCTTTACCAACGAATCGAAAGAGGCCGTCGCCTCGTATCCCGAGATTCAGAAAGAGTTGCGGCTGGCCCTGCAAACCGTCGGCCGCAAGCTGGGCATGTTCGTGCGGAAGCGGCTGAAGGTGCGCCATGAAGGCGAGCGCCGCAACCTGTTCCTGCGCTACGTCGGCGAGGTGGCCACAGCCGTCAGTCGCGTCAATGGCGCCGACCGCAAAAAACTTTACGACCAGCTTATGCTCGTGGCCAAAAAACGCACGGCCGAGGCCGACGTCGAACTCGACGACCGCGGCCGGCCGATTGAAGAAGAAGATTTCGGCGACAACGTGATCATCGTGACGCCGGAATCTCCGGCTGCCGAGACGGTCGCATCTTGAGATGATCGCAGAATGCCCGTATGATGATAGGAGAACCGGCGTATGAGGCGGTTCACATGGATCGAGTGGAATTTACAAAAGATCGACGCACATGGTCTTTCGGCCAATGAGGTCGAGGCGGCTTTCGACCGCGTCTTTGAACTGCAACAACGCAAAGACGGTTCGTTTCAGATGCTTGCCGCGACACCCTCCGGCCGCAAGATATGGGTGATTTGGCGATACGACAGAGAGGACGACATTCCCGACATATTTGGCGAGTTGGGCGAAGTTCCAATCTTTGTAATCACCGCCTATTGAGAGGATAATATCCTATGCATGCTCCTGAAGCTGACAAACGGAGTCCGCAGCGTCGAGATCAAGACGACCGGATCGCAGCGGAAACGCCCTTGGCGATCCCCGATCTTCCGAACAACGCCGTGCCGTCGTCGTTGGAGTCTCATCTTACACAACGGCACCCTCAGGCGGTGTTCGGGATCGTGGAAAACGGTCTGGTTCGTCCGATTGATCCCGCCGTGGCGCTGCCGGAGCACGCCCGCGTTATTATCGTGGCTTCGGCGGGAACATAATCCGCACGACCGCGGCCGGCCGATCGAAGAAGAAGATTTCGGCGACAACGTAATCATCGTGACGCCGGAAAATAATATTGCCGCAATCCAATAGGCCGATCCGCCTAGGATGAAATGATGCGGGAAAGCGTTTGCCGCGCGTCGCCGGCTCGGCCGACGCCATCGCAACGAGGAGCGATCGCATGAACCTTGTCTTGAAAACAAACGTGTTCTCGAAGATCAGTTTGCTCGGCATCCTGTCGCTCGCGTTGGTTGCAGCGCCCTCGGCCTACGCCAAAGATGAAGTCAAAGACGTCGGCGACCTGCTCGATCGGATTGAAAACGCCTGGTCCAAGCACGACGCCGACGCCTTGGCGGATTGCATTTCGGATCAAGGTTTTCTCGGCATCGTCTCGCGCCCGGGAAATCCAGAGGGCGCCTGGGTGGGCGACAAAAAGGCTTGCCAAACGCAGTTGGACAAAGTGTGGTCGAACGTCGTGCGCCGCGAGTTCGTCGAACGCGAGATCGTCGTTTCCGACGGCGCGGCGCGCATGCGGTTGGCGGTCGCAGAGCGACTGGCCGACGGGCAGCGGCGTCTCAGCCGGTGCTTCATGGTCGCGGTGAAAGAAGGAGATCGGTGGAAGGTCTGTCTTTCGATGCCCGATGTCGCGCTGTTGAAAACAGACGACCAGCGCCCGGACGGGAACGTCTTGCGGCTGTTTCCGACCGAGGGAAGCACTCTGATTCCGGCCGACCAGCCGCACCCGCTCAAAGAACGCTGGCTCGACGCTTTTCGCGGCTTCGTGACGGCCGATTGGCGGCGCGTCACGGCGATCGATTGTCCGGCCGGGACGTTGGCCTTCTCGCCCGCTGCCGACGGCGTCCGATCCCCATGGACCGGCCGAGCGATCTTCGAAGCCACGAGAAAAGAGCGAAGGCGGCTGCAAAGAAACTACGATTTGGCCGCGGCCGAGTTGCAGGACGCGGCGTTGATCTGCCGCGACGACGCGGCGATGGCCACGGCCCGGTGGGTTTTGCCCGCTCGCAGCGGCAACGGCGCTAAGACGTCGTTGGCCCGCTGGGCGGTGTTCGTCCGACAACAAGACGACTGGCGATTGGCAGCGACATTGCCTTGGGAGGCCGAGATCGGTCCGCCCGTCGAGCGCGTCGATCCGACGACAGTCCGTCAATCGATCGAGGGGCGGCTGGTGGGCGTCGGCGTGGCTCTGGAGTTGGCCGACGGCGGCGTAAGGATCAAGCAGGTTCTCCCAAACTCTCCCGCCCAACAGGTCGGCATCGAAGCGGGCACGCACATCACGGCGATCGACGGCAAGCCTCTGGCGGGATTATCGCTAAGCGAGGTCGTCGAGCGAATTCGCGGTCCGGAAGGGGCCGCCGTTTCATTTGCGCTGACGCTGCCCGACGGTTCCGCCCAGACCGTGGAATTGATCCGCGCCAACGTCGTCGTCGCCTCGGTGGAAACGCGCGATTTGGGCGACGGCGTTTTCTTGCTTCGCATTGCGTCGTTCAACCAGCTTGCGCCAAAAGAAGCACGCGAAAAGCTTCAATCGCTCCGGTCGCAAGGAATGAAGGGATTGGTGTTGGACTTGCGAGGGCCGGCCGGCGGAACGCCGGAATCCGCAAAGGCATGCACCAGCCTGTTTTTGCCGCCGGGAATGCCGCTCTGGGGCATCCATATGGACGGCAGCCCCGACAAGCAAATTACTGCCGCGGGCCCCTCGTTTCCGCGGCTGCCGTGCATCGTTCTGATCGACGGAAAAACGCACGGCGCCGGCGCGCTGGCGGCTTATGCGATTCAGAAATATCATCGCGCCAGGCTCATCGGTCAAAAAACGGCCGAACTGGGGCGCATGAAAAAGCTGGTGGTCGGCGACGACGGGAAGGGCCGGCTTGTAGAACATGGCCATTTTCTGTCGCCCGACGGCCAGTCGTTGGTCGGCCACGTCGTCGAACCGAACATCGCCGTCGCCGCCGACGCCGGCGAGAAGGCTTTGTTGGAGCAGGCCGTTGCCATTTTGCGCCCGGCTTTGGAAAAAGACGCACCGGCCGACGCCCCCCAGCCTGCCGATTCTCGACGCACTTGGACCGACGCGACCGGCAAACATCGCATCGAAGCCGAGTTTCTCGGACTGGCGGACGGCGTGGTGCGGCTCAAAAAGTCGGACGGCGCCGTCGTTGACGTTCCGCTCGAAAAGCTTAGCGAAGCCGACCGAGCGATCATCGAAAGCGCCGGCCGCAAATCACATCGAACAAAGAAGGAGTAATCCCTCATGGATAAGATCACCGTCATCATTCCCGTGCTGAACGAATCGCCGACGATCGCCTCGGTGGTGGAACTTGCCAAGCGCAATCCCAATGTCGGCGAGGTGATCGTCGTCGACGACGGTTCGATCGACGGCACGCCCGAGCTGGCCAAGCAAGCCGGGGCCAAAGTGATCGTCAGCACTTTGCTGGGCAAGGGCGCCTCGATGGAAGACGGCATGTGGGCCGCCCAAAACGACGTGCTTCTTTACCTGGACGGCGATCTTTCTGGACTGAACGAAAACCTTGTCGAACAAATGACGGCGCCGGTTCTGGCCCGGGAATCCGATTTCGTCAAAGCCCGGTTCACGCGCAAGGCGGGCCGCGTCACCGTGCTGGCGGCCCGGCCGCTGCTGGTCACCTTCTTTCCCGAGCTGGCCCACCTGGATCAACCCCTCGGCGGCATCGTGGCCACGCGCCGCTCGCTGTTGCGGAACCTCCGCTTTGAGATGGACTACGGCGTCGACGTCGGCCTGCTGCTCGACGTTGCGGCTACGGGCGCCACGGTCACCCAAGTCGACATCGGGCACATCGAACACGACAGCCAATCGCTCGAAGTGTTAGGCGACATGGCGATTCAAGTGGTGCGGGTTATCTTGGACCGCGCCGCAACCTACGGCCGCCTCGACCTTCAACAGTTACGCGAGGTCGAAGAGGTGGAGCGCCGCTCCCAGGCGGAACTGGCGGTGATCTTTCAGCGCATGGGCCACCCCGAGTCGCTCGCGCTGTTCGACATGGACGGCACGCTGCTGAAAGGCCGCTTCGTCGTCAATCTAGCGCAACGAACCAACAAGACCGCGGAACTGAACGAGTTGCTCGACAACCCGGAAATACCCACTGAAGAGCGGACGACGCGCATCGCGGCCCTGTTTGCCGGCGTGCCGCAGTCGGTTTTTGAAGAGGCCGCCCGAGCGATTCCGCTGTCGCCCGGCGCCGCTGATATCGTGGTCGCGCTTCGCAAGCTGGGCTATCGCGTGGGCATCGTCAGCGACAGTTATTATGTGGCTGTGGAAGTGGTCCGCCGCCGGGTGTTCGCCGATTTCAGCGTCGCACACATCATGCGTTTCCGCCAAGGCGTCGCCACCGGGGACGTACTCCAATGTCCCGCGATGCTGCACGAGAACGGCTGCCAAAAACACAAACTCTGCAAATACAACGCCTTGCTCCAACTCTGCGAGCAATCGGGCATTGCGCCCGATCGCGTCCTGGCCGTCGGCGACAGCGACCCGGACGCCTGCATGCTCAAGGCGGCGGGCATCTCCGTGGCCTATCAGCCGAAATCCGACGAAGTCGCCGCCGCGGCCCGCCATGTGGTGCAAGGCAGCCTCCTGGAAATTCTGCCCTTGGTCGGCGACAACCCGCCGACCGAAAAACCGGTTACGAAGAGCTGGTCGTGGTTTATAAAGAAAAAGTAACCACAGATGCACACGGATGAACACAGATGATCCGAGATATGGAGAAGTTGAATGAGATCACGAAACGGATCATTGGTTGTGCTTATGCCGTGAGTAATGGCTTAGGCGCGGGATTTCTCGAAAAGGTGTACGAGAACGCCCTGTGCTATGAGCTTCAGAAGCAAGGGCTTCATGCACAGCCACAACAGCCGATCAAGGTCCTCTATGATGGAATCGCCGTCGGCGACTACTTGGCTGATATTGTTGTTGAAGATTCGATCATCGTAGAATTGAAAGCCGTAAAGGCCTTGGACAATGTGCATTCCGCCCAATGCATCAACTATCTCAAGGCAACTGGCATGAAAATATGTTTGTTGATCAACTTCGGCCAACCCAAAATAGAAATCAAGCGACTTGCCAACTAACGACATTCGAACATAACGCTATTGACAACTTCCTGACCATCTGTGTTTATCTGTGTATATCTGTGGTTCCTTAATTTTGCTTTTGGACTCTGAACGATGGCAACCAAACTCAACCCCCGCGACGCGAAAACTCTCAAACGCCTCTGCGAACTGGCCGACGGCGTGGTCGATCTGGCCGGACGCAAACGCGATCCCTATGTCGACGTGCCCACCCGCTCGCTCTCGAACGTCAAGTACAACAAAACCCGGCGGTTCATCGAGATGGGCAAGGCCACGAACCGCCGCCAGTTGTTCAACCTCGCGCAGGCCAAAACCTACATGCAGACGATGCTCGTCGCCAGCGGGGCCACGCAACTGATCGAACAGGGCAAGACCACCAGCATCCGCGGTCTCTACTACCTGTTGAAACACACGATCGAAGGCACGAAGGAAGAAACCTTCTCCGAACAGGCCGAATGCGACCCCGTGATCGAAGACTGCGAAGTGCTGCTGAACAGCCTCCGCGAAGAGCTGCACCTCTACGCCCAGAAAAAAGGCGACATGGTGGGCGACATCGTCCTGCTGGACCGCGGCGATGAGATCGACTGCTCGCGAATGGGCTCCGGCGGCTACGGCATTCCTTCGATCGTCGAGCCCGAAGTGATCGAGTTCAAACGCAGCGGGGCCAAGTTCATCCTGCACGTCGAAAAAGACACGGTCTGGCAGCGATTCAACGAGGACAAGTTCTGGCGCAAGCACAAGTGCATCCTGACGCACGGCGGGGGTCAGCCCCCGCGAGGCGTCCGCCGCCTGCTGCACCGCCTGCACAACGAACTGAAGCTGCCCATCTATTGCCTCTTGGACAACGATCCGTGGGGATACTACATCTACAGCGTCATCAAACAGGGCTCAATCAACCTGGCCTACGAGTCGCAGCGGATGGCCATTCCCGACGCCGTGTTCCTCGGCCTGCGGTCGAAGGATTTTCAGGAGTGCAAACTGTCGGACAGCGTGAAAATCTCGCTGAGCGACACCGACCGCAAGCGGGCCAAGCAGATCGCCAACTATCCCTGGTTCGCCCACAAGCCGCAGTGGCAGAAAGAGATCAAGCGGCTGCTAGACAACGGCTTCAAGCTCGAAGTCGAGTCGTTGATCAGCAAGGACATCAGCTACGTAACCGAGCAGTACACGCCGTCGCGGCTGAAAGCGAAGGACTGGCTGGACTGATGCCGTCAGAAGGCGTAACTTACCTTTCCGCCGACGAGGACCATCCGCGAGGCCGGCTGATAGATGTAGTCCCCGTAAATATTTTCCCTCATGCCCGACTTACCCCACGTCATCGCTTCGATGTACGCCGAGAGGGCAAGGTGTTGATAACGCACGCCGACCTCCACCTGGCCGGTAATGCCGCAGGTCGGATAAACGCTGACGTCGTAATAGGTGACGCGCTCATAGGTCAGCGGCGTCGCGCCCAGTCGCATCGAGCTGAAAAATTCAATCCCCGACTCGGTCGATCGCGTCAAATCGAGCCCCACGTAGGGATAGAAAGTCCACCAGGTCTCCTGATATCCAATCACCGTTTCCCCGGAGGATGTGCCGCCGTTGCGAAGGTCCCGAATCCAGAACCGCGTTCCAAGACCGCAAAAATATCGCAGCCAAGGCCATCCCTCCGGCTCGAACAGCAGCTCATACTCGCCGCGCAGGCCGAGATAGTTCGTCCCAAACGATTGGTGAAAAGACTCAGGCAAGTCACTATTATTCAGAAAGCCATCGTAGGCGACCGTCCCGCCAAACAACTCGAACCGCAAGCGCTCTATGCCGTGGCGGCGAACGTATCCCAGCGTCGAAATCGGGCCGAACTCGCCCACCACGTCCTCGCCGTCGATGCGCTCGTACCACGTAAAATTGTCCAGACGATAGTACACCGCCGTCTGAATGGACTGGTCGAGGGCGGCGAGATTCCGCGGTGCCACGGCAAGCGGCTCCTGATCCCAGGGGTCTAGCCAGTCTTCTTTGGTCGCCTCGTAGATGGGTGCCTCGTGAATCGGCGCCTCCTGCATGGGCGGTTCAAACGCCGAGGCCGATAGGCCTGCTTGGCCAACGACCGACACCCGCGACGATCCGGCGACGCTGAAATCATCGCTCAAGGCAAAGCGACTTCCCAACAGAAGAATCGCCGCTATCGCACATTGCCGGAGGATTGCGTCGCGTTTCATCGGAGGAAAATCTCCACAGGGACCGCCTTGCGGACCAGGACCAGCATCGGGGGGACTGTCCCAATTTTCGCGTTAGCGAAAATGGGACTGTCCCCTTTGCCGCGTACGGTCTCGCATCGGGTGGCGGATCGTAGTGTCAGTGAGGGAGGCTAGTCAACGCCAGCTTTTACAAATACACCCCTCGCCGGCGTAAATCTAGGCAAGCCGAAGGGACTGCGGGCCCTGGTGAGCCGCCCGAAAGCCGATATAATTGGTCTAAGCACTGACCTTTTGTCCTCTCGATGCCAAATTTCGACCGGAACGCCATGAACGCAACCGACGCTCCCCGCACGATGTTCGAGAAGATTTGGGACAACCACGTCGTCTCGGCCGAGTCGGGAAAACAAACGATCCTCTACATCGATCTCCAGCTTGTCCACGAAGTGACCAGCGCTCAGGCCTTCGAAGGGCTGCGGCTGGCCGGCCGCCGCGTCCGACGCCCCGAACGGACCGTGGCCACGGTGGACCACAACGTGCCGACGACCGATCGCAGCCTGCCGATCATCGATCCCATCTCGAAAAAATCGATCGACACGCTGCGGGCGAACTGCCAGGAGTTCGGCATCCGCCTGTACGACATCCGCGACGAGCTTCAGGGCGTCGTTCACGTCATCGGACCGGAGTTGGGCTACACCCAGCCGGGCATGACCATCGTTTGCGGCGACAGCCACACGGCCACCCACGGCGCGATGGGTGCCCTGGCCTTCGGCATCGGCACCAGCGAGGTCGAGCATGTGCTGGCCACGCAGACGCTGCTGCAATATAAACCCAAAACGTTCGAGGTCCGCGTCAACGGCCGCTTGAACCCCGGCGTGACGGCAAAAGACCTGATCCTCTACCTGATCGGCCGGTTGTCGACCAGCGGCGGTGTGGGCTATTGCATCGAGTATACCGGCGAGGCCATTCGCGCCTTGAGCATGGAAGAGCGGATGACCGTCTGCAACATGACGATCGAAGCCGGCGCCCGGGCCGGACTGATCGCCCCCGACGAAAAGACCTACGATTATCTTCGCGGTCGGCCGTTCGCGCCGAAGGATTTTGACGCCGCGGTTAGCCGCTGGAAAAAATTGCCCACCGACCCCGGTGCACAATTCGACCGCAGCGAGACATTCGACGCCGGCCAGATTCAGCCGCAAGTCACTTGGGGAACCACGCCGGCCCAGGTGTGCGAGATTGGCGGCCGGGTGCCCGACCCGGCCGATTTCGTCGATGCCACCGAGCAGAAGGCGGTCGCCGCGGCCTTGGAATACATGGACCTCAAGCCGGGAACGCCGATCGCGTCGATCCCCGTCCAACAGGTGTTCATCGGCTCGTGTACCAACGGCCGGATCGAGGACCTGCGGGCCGCCGCGGCCGTGGTTCGCGGATATCACGCGGCCGACGGCGTTCGCGTTCTGGTCGTGCCTGGCAGCGGGCTGGTCAAACGCCAGGCCGAAGACGAAGGCCTGGCCGACATCTTCCGCGACGCCGGCATGGAGTGGCGCGAGGCCGGTTGCAGCATGTGTCTGGCGATGAATCCCGACAAGTTGGAGCCGGGCGAGCGCTGCGCGGCCACGAGCAATCGGAATTTCGAAGGCCGGCAAGGCAAAGGCGGCCGCACGCATCTGGTCTCACCCTCGATGGCCGCCGCCGCCGCCGTCGCCGGACATTTTGTCGACGTGCGTCAGTGGAAGTTCAAATAGTTGACCACAAGCTGGTTCACGCCGCGTGGACGCGGCGGCTAAACACCAATCCCTAGCCCCGAACCTCGAGCCCCCATTCTCCCCGTGAAACCTTTTACTCTCCATACCGGCCTGGTCGTTCCACTGGATCGCTCGAACGTCGACACCGACCAGATTATCCCCAAGCAGTTCCTCAAGCGGGTCGAGCGGACCGGCTTCGGCCAGTTCCTGTTCTTCGACTGGCGATTCCGCGACGACGGCTCGAACAATCCGGACTTCGTGCTGAACCAGCCCGAATACGCCGGGGCGACCGTGCTGCTTTCGCGGCGCAACTTCGGCTGCGGATCGAGCCGCGAACATGCCCCCTGGGCATTGGAAGACTACGGCTTCCGCGCGATTCTGGCCCCAAGCTTCGCCGACATCTTCTACAACAACTGCTTCAAGAACGGCATGTTGCCGATCCGCCTTGACGAAGCGACGATCGACGACCTGTTCGCGCGGGCCGCGGCCCATTCCGGCTACAAGCTAACCGTCGATCTGGAAAAATGCACGATCACCGACGCCTTCGGCCTGTCGTTGGGGTTCGAGATCGACGCCTTCCGCCGCCATTGCCTGCTGCAAGGACTGGACGACATCGGACTGACGCTGGAGCACGAGCCGGAAATCGCCGCCTACGAACAATCGCACGGGATTGTGTAGCATCATGCCCGAACCCCGCCACTTCGCCCCGTTTCCGATCATCCATCCCACCTGCGGTTGGTGCGAGATGGGCGAGCAAGTGCTCGACGGCCGCCGTCTGACGCCGGAGGAAGGCCTGAACATCTTGCGAGCCCCCGACGAAGAGCTGCTCGAGCTGATTGTGGCGGCCTATCGCGTGCGGCATCTCTCGTTCGGCAACCAGGTCCGTTTGAATTTTCTGATGAACGCCAAAAGCGGCCGCTGCGGCGAGGACTGCGGCTACTGCACGCAGTCGCGCGTCTCGACCTCCGACATTCCCCGCTACAATCTGATCAGCGCAGAACAGATTCTCGACGGCGCCCGACTGGCTGCCGAGCGCCGCGCCGGAACCTATTGCACCGTCATTTCCGGCCGCTCGCCCAGCGACGAAGACCTCGACGTGCTCTGCGGGGTCGTGCCCGAGGTGAAAGAGAAATACGGATTGAAGATTTGCTTCTCCGTCGGCCTGCTTTCGCTCGAACAGGCCAAGCGATTGAAGGCCTGCGGCGTCGATCGCGTCAATCACAATCTGAACACCAGCCGCCGCTTCTATCCGAATATCTGCACCACACACACCTACGACGACCGGCTCGCCACGCTTCGCGCCGTCCGTCAGGCGGGGCTGGAAATTTGCTCCGGCGGCATCGTCGGCATGGGCGAAGAAGACGCCGACGTGGTCGAGCTGGCCTTGCAACTCGGCGAGTTGGAAATCGAGGCCGTGCCGGTCAATTTTGCGCTGCCGCTGGCCGGCACCGCGTTGGAAGGCGCCAAGCCGCTCAATCCGCGCTACTGTCTGAAGGTGCTCGTGCTGTTCCGACTGGCCAATCCCCGCGGCGAGTTGCGAATCGCCGCCGGCCGCGAGTTGCACCTCGGCCCGCTGCAACCGTTGGGCCTCTATGCGGCCAACTCGATCTTCGTCGGCGACTATCTCACGGCCAAAGGCCAGCCGCCCGAGGAAGACTACCGCATGATCGAAGCGATGGGATTCGAGATCGCCGATGAGAGTTGATGGCCGTAGGGAAAAGGGATAAGTTCAACCTCTAATAGGAAAGCAGTGGGCAGTGGACGGGGGAGAGGGGCTGGGGGCCGGGGATTGACCACCGAAAGGCTGTTGGTCCACAGGGTCGCGGAATTCCAATTCTGGAGACGCGGCTGCCTCGCGTGTGGATTGAGTGAATCGCCAATGAGCCGCAACGACCGGCAGAGGCTCCGGCAGCGATCATCGTACTGGGCGTCGAGGTGGGCGTTCAAGTCCAAGAATTGGCCGTGCCCGCTGCGCGCTGGGTTGGTGGGGCCACGGATTCGCGGTCCGGAGCAGTCTCTGCGACGATGCGGACCGCTTGCCACTCCCTGGCGGAAGGGGTAGAGTGTGGATTCAGTTGAAAGACGATGGTGAGGGTGGAATGACAGACCCTGCAGTTGTCCTTCACAATGTCGCGCGCGACGTGACGGAAGATATGGGCGACCTTCTTACCTCAGTTTTTTATGGGGTTCCCAGAATTCGCCGCGATCCTGTAAACTGGGGGGCCAACTGGATGATCCAAGGTGGTGGTGCAAATGTCTAAGTTGGTGCGGTCGAATGGCGATGACTATCCTGATGCCGCAGAAAAACATCTTAGTGACGCGGACATACTGTTCCAAGCGGGACGATTTGACGGTGCCGGCTACCTGACAGGTTATGTCGTCGAATGTGTTCTCAAAACCTACATTGTGGTTGGCCAGTCCTCTTCACTTCTGCCTAAGACGTACAAGCATCACCGACTCAATGACTTAAGCCAATCAGCGCTACGACTTGCGGCGATGCCGAATGCCCAAACAGCAAAGTATTCACTCAAAATGACGACGGGCCATTCCATGTACGATAAGAGGACGGGGTGGCGCGCGGAGATGCGGTATTGCGCGCCAGCCGCGGTTACCCCTCAGCAGGCACAAGATTGGCTTGCGGAGGCTCGATCGGTCTACTCGTCGGCAATTCCACAGATGAAATTGGATGGGCTAATCTAATGCTTACTCGCCACCTGGATGAGGCTAGAAAAGCCACGATTGACACATTGCGTCGGCTTCTCGAAGAAAAGCCTCAGATAGACCGCATCGTACTCATCGAGGATCTTTTCGGAAAGCTGCGGCTGGTCCTATGGCCTAAAAACGCTACCGCAGTTGATGATCTCGAACGAGAAATCACGGAGAAACTCGCGGAGGTTGCGGCCCCCTATTGGACATCCGAAATTTGGGTGGCATCTCGCAAAGAATCCGCGGATCAAGAACTGTACAACCAAGTGTGGGAAGAATCTCGGATTGAGGAGGACACGAAGGAACGACTTCGCATTGCCGATCGCCACCGAACTCGCGGCGCGTGGCTGCGCGACATGACGGAGCCCCTGTGGCCATGGACTAGTGAGCGCGGAAAATCGCCGCCAATCCTGGTGTTCTACTCTTTCAAGGGCGGCGTCGGACGAAGCACGACGCTTGCGTCATTTGCCATCCAACGAGCGCGAGCTGGCGAGCGCGTGGTGGTCATCGACTTCGACCTCGATGCTCCAGGAGTCGGAGTACTTTTGGCAGCAGACAAATCGGGCATGACTGCTTCTTGGGGAGTGCTCGACTACCTGCTGGAGCGTCCGAATGATACCGTCGATCTGCGGAGCTATTATCATGCGTGTCGACAGTCCGCAGTTACGCAATCTGGCGAAATATTGGTCTTTCCGGCGGGACGCCTAAACGGCGATTATCTGGGGAAGTTGGCCCGAGTCGATTTTGAGATACCGGTTGGTAACACATCAGGTCCTCTTGTTCAGTTGCTGCACCAGGTACGCGACGAGCTTCGACCGGACTGGATTCTTCTTGACACTCGCACGGGTCTGTCCGAATCCAGCGGAATGCTTTTGGGAGGGTTAGCCCACTTGCACGTGCTCTTCGGCACTTCGTCCGAACAAAGTTGGCAGGGGCTGCAGATAATTATTGATCGTCTCGGCGCAGATCGGGTGCGTGAGGACAAGCATCAATTGGAATGTTTGTTGGTTCAATCGCTTGTTCCGCAGGACACCAAAGCCTCCAAATCTGCTGCTGCCGGGTTCGCCAACCGCGCACGGGACGAGTTCTCGGATCATTATTACGCGGTCGATCCCGAGAATCCCGAAGAAGACAACCTTTGGTACATCCGCGACATGGAAGACGACGATGCGCCGCATGTGCCCGTCGCCATTTCCTATGAGCCAAAACTTGCACATTTTGATTCCATCGAGGATGTCGCCGATCACCTTGCCAATTCACCGGAATACTGCTCACTCGCCAAACGCATTATGGCACGATTCATGCGCGTGGAGGAATAGTGATGGCGAAACATGCTGATCCGTCGGTATTGCTGAGGGAACTCTCGCAGATGGGCAGTCGTGGCAGGGCGGAAGGCGAAGATAGCGATCACTTCCCCAAGACTTTTCATCCAATTGCAGAGCACGCTCGAGCTTTCGACCCCAATGTCGTTTTGGTGATCGGACCTCGGGGCGCAGGCAAGTCGGAGTTGTTTCGGGCTGCTGTCGAACTCAAGCTGTTGCCGGCCATACAGCGGTGTCTGCCGGCACTTCCGCCTTTCTTGGCGGAGACACAACAGATTCAATGGTTTGCCGGTTATCCTATCGCTAGCGAGTTTCCTGATGCCCGAGGATTTGCGGCTTTTCTCGGTGCGCACGAGAGCGATCGAGATGCAGCGTTTAATCTTTGGTTTGCTTATCTGATCCGCGTACTTCGGAACGAGCTCAAAAGCGAGGATTCCGACACACTGCAGTCGTTACTGAAGCCAGACGGAGGAGACCCAAGCAGGGTTTACGATGCGTTCTGCAATTTTGCAGGCAATGAACCATTGCTTGCTTTAGACCGTCTCGACAAGGATTTACAGCAAGAAGACCGCTATATCTTCGTCGGTTATGATGAGCTTGACACCCTCGGCGCGAACGACTGGCAAAGAATGAGTGCTGCTATTCGCGGTCTCGTAGCCTTTTGGGCGGCATATACTCGACGGTGGCAGCGCATTCGGGGAAAGGTATTCCTGCGCACAGACCTTTTTCATCGCTACGCGACCGAGGGTGGAAGCGATCTCGCAAAACTCGCGGCAAACCGCGTCGAGCTTGTTTGGAGCGATCGCAATCTCTACGCAATGTTGCTCAAACGCATAGCGAATAGCACCGAGGAACTATATGTGCATATCAAAGAAGCTCCTCGCAACAATATCCATTTTGACGAAGACGAAGAACTCGGTCATGTTCCTAAAATTGCGGATAGCGAAGACATTAGGCCGATCATTGATCGGTTAATAAGCCAATACATGGGCAGTAACGTCAAGAAAGGACTAACCTATCGTTGGCTCATCAACCATGTTCGCGATGGCTTTGGACGAGCTCTCCCTAGGCCACTTGTTCGCCTTGTTGAAGTCGCGGCCGAAATACAACAAGGCTCCTCTCGGGTAGCCCAATGGCCGCATCTGATTGTGCCAACGTCCCTGGGAAGAGCATTGGATAAAGTATCCGTGGAACAAGTGCAACATTCCCTAGATGAATGGCCCTGGTTGGATGGATTGCAGAAGCGAATTCGGAACGAGATTGTTCCTTGCCATCGCAAGAAATTTGAGCATCTTCTAGCCAAAGAGTGGGATGGAAAATGGTCAGAGAGTGACAGCTCCGTCCGTCCTCCCGTCGAGAATGCGCGTGAGCTGATCGATTATCTCGTCGAGGTCGGGATTCTTCGTGCTCGATCGGATGGCCGTCTGGATGTTGCGGACCTTTTCCTGGCCGGCCTTAGCCTCAAGCGAAAGGGAGGCGTTCGCAAGAAGTAGCATAGAGAACGGGTAATAAGTCCAATTTCTGAACCGCGAATGATGGATAGTTGAACTCGTCGCCTTTATCTCTCCTGCCTATTCCAGGTCGAGATCAGGGCACGCAGTTCGTACCGCCGCGACAATTTGTTCGGCTTGCCGCACGGCGTCCAAGGCAATCTCCGGCGACAGGAACGCTTCCAGATCATAATCTGAGGCGGTACGCCGTCTGTGCAACTCGCTGTAGATTGCCGCAAGTTCCTTCGACCAGCGGCCAGTGCCGACGAGATCACGGTGAACCGCAACTTCTACCCCAGCGTGCCGCCTGAAGCGCTTTTCCTCCAAGTCAAAGAGCGCGGAGACGGCATAGAACGCCGCGTAGTAGGCTCGATTACAGGCCGTCGCCTCGTCGATCTCGATGTTCTTGCGGGCAGACCTCAAGGCCAGTTGCGATCGCCGCCAGTATTCCCGGGCGTCATCGCTCATGCCAATATTCCTTCGCGCTTGGCCTCACGATAGAAGCCGGTTCGGCCCTCCTCGAAACTGCGAATGTCGACGGGAAGGGCCTCGATGACCCGCCCGATTCGAGGAATGATCGGATACAGAGACTCCACTCCAAGGTGGATATCCCGTCCGAGTTTGATCGGTCCTTCCAGCAGCATCAGAATATCGATGTCGCTGTCTTCGCGGGCGTCGCCGCGGGCCTCGGAACCGTAGAGCACCACGCCGCGCAGACGCTGGCCAAACGCCTCTTGCAGCCGCATCTTGATTTCCGCGAGCAATTCGCGCGATACCATGCCGATCGTCCTCCCGCCAGAATTGTAGGACAAGGGATTCCCCCCTGCAAGCCTGTCTGGCAAGCCCTGCTCGCTCACGCTACACTACAGGCCATGAGCGACGACCCGTCAGTTCGCTTCTCCTCGCTGATCGAAGCCGCCCGGCAGGGCGACGCGCAATGCCGCGACCGGCTGTTCGCCTTGTGCCGGTCGTACCTCGGCTTTGCAGCACGGTCGCAGGTCGAAACCTGGCTGCGGCGCAAGGTCGACGCCTCGGACCTGGTGCAAGAGACGATGCTCGAGGCCTGCCGCGACTTCGACCGCTTCGACGGCTGCACCGAGCAGCAGTGGCTCGCTTGGCTGCGAAAGATACTGAACCACAACGCCGCCGACTTCGTACGCCGCTACCGATGCACGGCCAAACGCGCCGCCGGGCGCGAGGTGGCTTTCCGCGATCCGGCCGACAGCCAATCGCCGGGCGCGCCCGAGCCGGCCGCCATGCAGCCGACCCCAAGCCAGGAATTCTTGCAGTTCGACACCGAGTTGCGCGTCACGGCCGCGCTGGCCGAGCTTCCGCCCGACTATCAGGAAGTCATTATGCTGCGGAACCTCCAGCGGCTCTCATTCAATGAGGTGGCCGATCGGATGGAGCGTTCCCGCCCGGCGGTGCAGATGCTTTGGATGCGGGCGATTCAAAAATTGCAGGCCGCGCTGGAGAACGACGAGCCATGAACGACGAGTCGGTCCACGGCGACGAGTCGCTGTGCATGTTGGACGCCTACCTCGCCCAGCTTCAGGCCGGGCAGCGGCCCGACCGGGAAGCGATTCTGCGAGAGCATCCCGACTTGGCTTCGGCGTTGGACTGCCTCGATGCGCTCGAGAAGCTGGCGCCCGTTGCCGGCGAAGCGCCTGTCGAAGCTGCCGATTTGCCTCGCGATTTCGGCCCCTACGAATTGTTGCGCGAGATCGGCCGCGGCGGCATGGGCGTTGTCTACGAGGCCCGGCAGCGCGGGCTCGATCGCTCGGTAGCCGTCAAAATGATTCTGGCCGGACATCTGGCCTCGCCCGAGCTGATCCGCCGCTTCCAGGCCGAGGCCAAGGCCGCCGCGCGGCTGCGCCACTCGAACATCGTGCATATCCACGAAGTGGGCCAACTGCACGGCCAAGACTATTTCGCCATGGAATATATCGACGGCCAGAGCCTGGCGCAGCGAATCGCCCAGGGGCCGGTCGATCTGCCGACCACCGTCCGTTGGCTGGCCGCCGTGGCCCGAGCGGTCGAACACCTGCACCAGCAGGGCATCGTCCACCGCGATCTGAAACCGTCGAATATCTTGCTCGACGCCGACGGCCGGCCGTACGTAACCGACTTCGGCCTGGCAAAAATCTTCGCGGCCGACTCGGATATGACTGCCACGGGCGTCATCGCCGGCACGCCGAGCTATATGGCCCCCGAGCAGGCGTCGGGCCGGCATGCGCCGATTGGCCCGGCGGCCGACGTGTATAGCCTCGGCGCGATTCTTTACGAATTGCTGACCGGCGTGCCGCCGTTTCGGGCCGAAAGTCCGCTGGATACGTTGATGGAAGTCCTCAGCGCCGACCCGCCGATGCCGCGGCAAGTGAACCCCCGCGTCCCGCGCGGGCTGGAGCTGATTTGCTTGAAGTGTTTGTCCAAAGACCCGCAGCAGCGCTACGTTTCGGCGGCGGCGTTGGCCGACGACCTGGACCGTTTCGCCCGGGGCGAGCCGTTGCAGGTCCGCCCACCGACGCTGCCGCAGCGGTTTCTGAGTTGGACGCGGCGTCAGCCGGCGTTGGCGTCGCGGCTCGGAACGCTAAGCCTGTTCTATGTTATCGAGACCATTCGCTATTACTGGTCCGGCAGCGGCGATGCGGCGGACATGGAATTCCACCGGAACGTTTCGTGGGTGGTCGCGCTTTGGATCGCGGCCTCAATCGCCTGCCAGCAATTGCTCGGCAGCCGGCGATGGTCGATTCCCGCCTGCTTCGTTTGGGGAACACTCGACTCGCTGGCTCTTTTTGCCGTGTTGCGCATCGGCTACGGCGCGGCAAGTTCGCTGGTGGTCGGATACCCGCTGATCATCGTCGCCTCGGGTTTTTGGTTCCGAGTGCGGTTCGTAGGGTTCATCACGGCGCTGTCGTTGATCTCATACAGCGTGCTGGTGATGGATTTCTACTGGTGGCGGCCCGAATTGCACGCCGGCATGTACGCGGGCTTCGATCGGCACGCGATTTTTGCCCTGTCGCTGGTGGTGATGGGCTCGGCCGTGTCGTATCTGGTCCACCGGGTGCG
>CAYMQL010000007.1:0-18532 GCA_964392255.1 uncultured Planctomycetaceae bacterium
TCCCCAGTCCCCGCTCCCTCCTCTTGATATTCCAACGGATCCTCCAGGCCTGCCTCGGAAAATCCCTTGCGGCGCAGCAAACAGGCGTCGCAACGGCCGCAGCTTAGGCCGGCCGCGTCGGGATCGTAGCAGGAATGCGTCAAACGGTAGTCGACGCCCAGCTCCGTGCCCCGGGCGATAATTTGGGCCTTGGTCCAATGCAGCAGCGGCGTGTGGATCGTGAACTTCAGCCGACCTTCGACGCTCGCCTTCGTGGCCAGATTGGCCATCGCCGCAAACGCCTCGACAAACTCCGGCCGGCAGTCGGGATAGCCGCTGTAGTCGACGGCGTTGACGCCGAGAAAAATGTCGGCCGCGTCGATCGTCTCGGCATAGGCCAAGGCCAGCGATAACAGCACCGTGTTGCGCGCCGGCACGTAGGTTACCGGAATGCCGTGCGCGATTTCGTCGGCCGGCCGGTCCTTGGGCACTTCAATCGCGTCGGTCAGCGCGCTGTGGCCGAGCTGCGCGAGATCGACCGCGAGTACGGCGTGCCGGACTACGCCGACGGCCTTGGCCACGCGCCGCGCGGCCTGCAACTCGTGGCGGTGACGCTGGCCGTAATCGACTGACAGGGCGTAAAGGGCGAACCCTTGCGCCCGGGCGATGGCCGCGGCCGTCGCCGAGTCGAGCCCCCCGGAAAGCAGGATCACTGCGGGCTTGCCGGACGTTTTGGTCGGAGTCGTTGTCATTGTCGTCGAGGGCCGGCAAAGCCGTTTCGCATCGTTTAGCAGCCGCCGGCACGGCGGCTTGATGCCAGGGCCGACGTTCCGTCGGCCGCTAAACGTTTTTTCGCGCTGCCAAGCGGGACAGTCCCATTTTCGCGGTCAACCGCGAAAATTAGGACAGTCCCCTGTGAACCGGGCGCCCGCCGCCCGCAGGCCATTGCAGCAATTCCTCTATCATGCCACAATGACCGCTCGGAGGGAAGGAGCAAAACACCGTGGCCGACGCATTCCGCAACGTCCTGGAAACCTTTGATAACCCTTGTCCCCAAAGGGATTACGCGATCCAGATCGTCTGTCCCGAGTTCACTTCCGTGTGTCCGAAGACGGGCCAGCCGGATTTCGGCACGCTTTCGATCGACTACGTGCCCGACGCCAAATGTGTGGAACTGAAAAGCTTGAAGCTCTACCTCCAACAGTTTCGCAACGAGGGCATTTACTACGAACACGCGACCAACCGTATTTTGGACGATCTGGCGGCGGTCGTTCGGCCTCGGCGGATGACGCTTACGGCGTCCTTTACGCCGCGCGGCGGCATCACCACCCGCGTGACCGCCGCCTACGAGCAATCCGCCGGAACTCCGTTTCTCCCCCCTGTCCCCTGACCTCTGTCCCCTGACCCCCATGTCCGACACACCGCGCGTCATTCTTTCCGGTTTTGCCGACGAGGCCGCCAACCACAAGACGGCCGTCGAGCAGTTTTCGGCCTTCGCCGCCCTAGGTCTGCAATACTACAGCATCCGCTTTATCGACGTCGGCGACGGCGTGAAAAACGTGATGAAGCTGACCCGCGGCGAGATTCAAAAGGTCCGTCATCTTGAAAACGAGTACGGCCTGAACGTTTCGTCGATCGGCTCGCCCATCGGCAAGGTCAAACTATGCGACGTGGACGACAAGACCAAGAACGTTTTCGTCCCGTTTCGCAAGTATCTCGAACGCGACGTGAAGAAGGCGTGCGACCTGGCCCATGCGTTCGAGGCAAAGCTGATCCGCGGCTTTTCGTTCTATCCGCCGAAGGGTTCCGATCCTTGGGATCACGTCCCGCAGGCGGTCGACCAGTTGGGCCAGATTGCCGAGGCATGCCACCGCGCCGACCTGACCTACGGCCTCGAGGTCGAGGCCAACCTGATCGGTTCCACCGGCCAAATCCTGGCCGAGTTGCACCGGCAGGTGAACCATCCGGGCATGATGCTCATCTTCGACGCTGCGAACATTCTGACGCAGGGCTACTCGACGGCCGAGTTGTACGAGCAATATCTGGCCATGAAGTCGGGAACGGGATGGATGCACATCAAGGATTACAGCCTGCCGCCGCGGAACGAGCCGGCCGGCGCGTCAGTCTCACGGCACGTCGACGAGGATGCTTTGACGCGATTTGTGCCCGCCGACGTCGGGGATTCGGCCCACGAGGCGATTCTGCGCGATTTTGCCGGCATTCTGCCCGCCCTCGAGCGAAAGCTCCGCCGCCGCGGCATTCCGGGCGTGTTCCTGGACCTGGAGCCGCACCTGAAGGGCGGCGGGCAGTTCGGCGGCTTCAGCGGACCCGACGGAATGGGCGTGGCCGTGCGGTCGCTCTGCCGCGCGCTCGACTACGTCGGCGTCGATTACCACATTCGCGATTTCGCCGATATCCAAGCGGCCCGCGGCTTCTGATCGCGCCGGTGTGAAATATGACCGGCTAGTGCTTTGTCACAGTTAAGATTTTGGGTGCCACTGGCTTTGCCAGTGCCGGTTTCCCGCCGACGGCCAAGCAAAGCACTGGCATAGCCAGTGGCCCTCAATCCTAAAATTAAAGGTTGACAAAGCACTAGCCCCAATAGATGTAGGCCGCGATCTGAGCCGAGCAGACCAAAACCGCCCACCATCGGGCGCTGCGCCAAAACGGGGTGCCTTCGGCTTCGTCGATCAGCCGGGCGGGCATCAGCAGCAACCAGACCAGCAGGGCCAAAAACACCCCGGCAAACGCCGCCTTGCCCAGCCACGGACCCGAACCCAGCAGAACCGCCGCCGAAAGCGTCGTCTCGATCAGATTCATTCCGACGCCTCCTTTTCTGGTGGAATCCAGCAGACCAAGCCCGCTAGACGACTCCGGTCATACGGCTTGGTAAACAGACTGACCGCCGACGTAACAACCAGGGCGACAACAAACGACCACCACGCCACCCAGAGAAACGGTATTGCCCCAAATCCGAAGTCGAAGAATCCCCCTAAAAATCTTGGCAGATGCATCACCACGGCCGCGCCGACGCCCAACGTCATTCCAGCCAAGGCGCCGGCGTTCGTGGCCCGCGAGGTTAGCATCCCCAGCAGCATCAGCACGAGCAGCGGGCCCTGGAATGTCGAAAGGAACACCTGGAACGCCTCGAACACAGACCCGAAGTTCGCCCGGATCAGGTAGCTCGCCCCCGCGCCCCCGGCCAAAAGCACAATCACCAGCCAACGTCCGACGGCCAGGCATTGCCGGTCCGAAGCGAGGGGGAACAGCGGGCGGTACAGGTCGGTGACCACTAGCGTACTCGCCGAGTTGACATACGAATCGAGATTCGAGAGTACGCCCGCCATAAACGCTCCGAAAACCACTCCTACCACGCCCCGCGGAAGAAGTTGCACCACCATGGGCAGAACCCGGTTGCCGTCCCAGTCTGCGCCGGGCATCGGCGTGCCCAGCTTGTCGTGAAACAACGCCAGTCCGATCAAACCCGGCACAACCAGCAAGAAGGGAAAGAATAGTTTAATGACCGCGCAGAAGAGATACGACGCCCGAGCGTGGGCGGCGCTTTTTGTGCCGAAACTTCGCTGCACAATCGCCTGATTGCCGATCCAATAGGCCGGGCCGAGTACGAAGCCCAACCCCAGCAGGACCGCAGGCCAGGGATATTCCGGATGATCGGTCGGCAGGACGAACTGGAAGTGGTGCTTCGCCCAATCCAGTTCGCCGATCGTCCGGCGCATTTCAAACCAACCGCCCGCCTCGTTCAGACCGATGATGCATATCAACGTCGCCCCGACGATCAACACGACGCACGAGACGGCGTCGGTGATCACAACGGCTTTCAGTCCGCCGGTGGTTGTGAACAGCGCCACGGCGACGCCCGTTACCGCGATCGAGACCCAGAAATTCCACCCGAGCAACCCCTCGAACATCACCGCCGCGCAGGCGAAGATCGTGCCGACCGTGCCCATCATGAAAAAAGCCCAAATCACCGCGAAGAATGCGCGGACGGCGGGGCTGTAGCGGCGGCCCAGATACTCCGGGATTGTGCAAACGCCCGCCACCCAAAGAAACGGCATAAACAGGAACGCGGCCACCAACAGAGGGAAGGCGCAGCCGATGAAGTCGTAGTTCATCATGACCATGCCCCAGCGGTAGCCGTCGGCGGCCAAGCCGACCATGTCCTTGGCCCCGATGTCCGAGACGACCAGCGACATGCCCACCGCCCACCAGGGCAACGACTTGCCCGCCAAAAAATAGTCCTTGCTCGACTTGATCCCCCGACTGAGCCACATCCCTAGGCCGACCACTCCGATCACGTAGCCCAACATGATCGAAATGTCCAACCACGAAAGCGCGACGTTCATGCTGCTACCACTCAATCTCTCGCAGGCTGGTTTGTAACGTGCCTATGCCCCGAACCAGCTATTCTACCCCGTCCTCTTCTGATAACAAGACGCCGCCGAGCAGGACGCTTTATGAGACGCGAGATTTTTGTTACGATAGGGACAGGCGGATGCTGTTCGAGTGGGTCCGGACTTCATTCGCCCCATAGAATTCTTGCGATCTGAAAGGGAGACAACCGGGCGTTATTTCCAGAACGTGCAGCCTAAAAAAGGAGAAAGCCATGCGAAAGGTTTGTTTGATTCCCGCGTTGTTCGCAGTGTTTGCGTTGTTGACTCTCCCAATGGCCCAGGCCGCTCCGCCGGCTGCTGCTTCGGCGGCCAAACCCGTCCCGGCCGAAAAATCCACGGACGGGAAGCTGCGCATTATCATCTTCGGCGCCCATCCCGACGACGCAGAACTCGTCGCCGGCGGAACCGGCGCCCTCTGGGCCGCGCAAGGACACCATGTAAAGTACGTTTCTGGCACCAATGGCGACATCGGACATGCTCAGGTCGCCGGCCCCGAGTTGGCCGCTCGCCGAAAGGCCGAAGTCCAAGCCGCCGACAAACTGCTGGGCGGTGAAACCCAAGTGCTCGATATCCACGACGGCGAACTGATGCCGACGCTCGAAAACCGCCGCGCCATCACCCGATTGATCCGCCAGTGGCGAGCCGACATTGTTATCGTCCACCGGCCGTGGGACTATCATCCCGATCATCGCTATCTGGGCCAGTTGGTGCAAGATTCCGCGTTTATGGTGACCGTTCCCTTCTTCTGCCCGGAAACGCCGTATTTGATCCATAATCCGGTATTTATGACCTCTTTCGACGGCTTCCAGCAGCCGATCCCTTCGAGGGCCGATGTGGTTGTGGCGATCGACGACGTGATCGAAAAGAAAGTTGACGCCCTGATGCTGATGGAATCGCAGTTCGTCGAAGGCGGGGCGCTCGGCTACGTCGATCCCCTGCCCGAAAACGATCCGGCCGCGCGGGAAGCCCGCAAAGTGCAAGCCCGCGAGCGTATGCGCCAATACAGCGAGATCCACAGCAATCAGCGCGAGTCGCAGTATCGCGACAAGCTCATCGAACTTTACGGAGAAGAAATCGGCAAGAATGTCAAATACGCCGAGGCATTCGAGGTGAACGAATACGGTCGGCAGCCGACGCCGGCCGAGATGAAACAACTGTTCCCGTTCTTCCCCGACAAAGAATAGCTCAAAGAATAACGGCAACCGTTCACTGGGGACTGTCCCAATTTTCGCGGTGAATCACGAAATTTTGGGACAGTCTCCGACCCGTGAACTCGGCTTCGGTTTGCGGCGAGTTGTTCTACTTTCGCCAAACACAAGGATAGGGCACAGGCCAATACGTTGCGCCTGTGCCCCTTTCCCGTGCGAACTACTTTCGTTGCCAAGCGTAAATCGCCACGCCCATCAAACCGGCGGCCAACAGGGCGAAAGAACTCGGTTCCGGAACCGGGAATCCGGCAAACGTGGAGCCTAGCGATACGGCCTCGATTTGCACCCGCGCCTTCAACGGGAAGTAATTATCCCGTTGTGCCCAATAGGTTGCGGACGTGGGATTAGAAGAGTAAGTCGGATACGGCGCCAGCAGGATTTTCGAAGTCGGTGAAAGTTCTACCCACGTAGGAAGGCCCCACCGCAGAAAGTTGTTTTCGTTGCTGAAATCCACGCCGCCTTTGGTGGGTGTCCAATAGCTCGACGGACTCGAGTTGAAGGTGGCCACGCTCCCGACGCCGCCGAGTCGGGCTAGCTCCCATGAGGCATTTTCGGTGCCGTCTTTGCCCCAAAAGCAGAACGAGAAAGCAAAAGGGGTATTCGTGGCCTTTTCCAGAATTTCAATCCGACAGTAAATCTGCCCGTTATAGAAGTCGTCCGGAGACGTCCAACTCGAAGGCCCCTTAAGAGTATCATGCCAGAAATAGAATCCGTTGTTGCTGCTGGTCATCGTGATGACCTCGTCCACCAGAGTGAACTGTGCGGCGTCGGCAGGCTGAACGCCGCTCGACCAAATCGCGAACAACAACGATAGAAACCACCAGCTAACGCCGGTCCGGCGCAGTTTGCAATAAGCTGTCTTCTTATACATGTGCTGCCTCGTGAAAAAAAGGTTGAAACACCCCCCAATACGACATATCCAGAGTATAATTTCGCTGCAAATATGTCAAGAAATTTGCAAACTTTAGGGCGATGTTGCCGATTTTGGCATTTTGGGTGCAGTACTCGCCTGTACGCAGCTTGGTCCCGACTCGATATGCAAATGGTGCGGGCCATTCCACTTGCGTGCAAGCCCGCACACAGCCTTACTACACATACTGCCTTTCTGCCTATACGAATCCTTCGCCAGACCTTAAAATGTCGTTTTATCACGGCGTGCGATCGGGCGCACGCTGCTTCCAATGCACATTTTCGTCGTTTCCATGAGCGAGTCGGTCGTCGAACAACGGGTTCCTGCACGCCTGATCGTCTGCGAGCGCACGGGGGCCTGGGCCGTGGCGTTGCGGCGCGAACTGGCCGAGGCCGGCGTCCGCGTTTGGGAAACGCGCACGTTGGACTACTGCTGGAGCGAGTTGGCCGAAAGCCCGGCGTCGGTCGTGGTTTTGGAGCTTGCCGCCGGAAATGTTTCCGAAACGCTGCATCGGCTGGTTCGGCTGCGGCGCGAGTTCCCCGGCGCACGATTGGCCGTGGCGGCCGAACGCCGGCTCGCCCGATTCGAACCGCTTTTGCGCGAAGCCGGGGCAGTCGGCTTCGCGAGTTCGCCGCGCCAGGTTGGAGCGTTGGCCCGGCTGGCGTGCCGGCGCCTGGCCCAAGTGCCGCCGCCGTCGCAAAGCCTGACGGAGCGCGTTTGGGCAAATCTGCCTTGGCGGCAGAATTAAGGGAGAGAGGATCGGGGTGTCGGCATATCGAAATCGACGCCCCCGGAATCAACAGAGAAAGACAACGATGCCCGATCCACAGATTACCGAAGCGGCCGTCCTCGCGGCCTTGGCC
This sequence comes from uncultured Planctomycetaceae bacterium, assembly GCA_964392255.1. Classification (GTDB taxonomy): domain Bacteria; phylum Planctomycetota; class Planctomycetia; order Pirellulales; family Thermoguttaceae; genus CAYMQL01. The sequence continues at coordinate 7,373 of CAYMQL010000007.1, forward strand.
GAATTTCAAGACCCGGAAACCGGCCGCAGCATTGTGCAACTCGAACAAGTCCACGCGCTGCGGCTTGAATCGAACCGGCTAAGCGTCACCCTGGGACTAACCACGTGGTCGGCCCCGTTGTGGGAGCAAACCCGAGCCGATTTGGCCGCGCATTTGAGCCGCCGATGGCCCGGTCTCGAGGTTGACGTCGCTCTGGCGGTTCACCAACGCAAGCCGGAAAAGATGGGCGAGATCGGACTTGCGGCCAAAACGGTCGTGGCCGTCGGCTCGGGCAAGGGCGGCGTCGGAAAAAGTTCGATCGCTGCTTCGCTGGCCTGCGGACTGCAACGTGCCGGATGCCAGGTCGGCCTGATGGACGCCGACGTCTATGGCCCCAGCATTCCGCACCTGCTGGGCAGCCGCGGACAGCCGCACATGATCGGCAACCGCATTCAGCCGGTCGTCGTCGACGGGCTGAGGGTTATGTCGATGGGCTTCCTTGTGCCCGAGGGCGAGGCCGTCATTTGGCGCGGCCCGATGTTGCACACCGCGCTGACTCAATTTCTGCACGACACCGATTGGGGCGATCTGGACTATCTGGTGATCGACATGCCGCCGGGCACGGGCGACGTCGCGCTCTCGCTTTCGCAGTTGCTCCCGCTGACCGGCGCGGTGATCGTCTGCACCCCGCAAGACGTCGCCCTGTTAGACGCGGTGAAGGCCATCGCGATGTTTCGCAAGGTGCAGGTCGACGTGCTGGGAATGATCGAAAACATGAGCTTTTTCCTTTGCCCAAACTGCAACGCCCGGCACGACATCTTCGGTTCAGGCGGCGCCAAGCGCCGGGCGGAAGAATTGGGCGTGCCGTTCTTGGGCGAAGCCCCAATCTCGACGCAACTTCGCATCGCGGCCGACGAGGGCCGCATCGCCGCCGCGTTCGAAGATCCCGCGGCCGGCCCCTATTTGCAAGCCATCTGCCGCACGCTGGTCGCCAATCTGGCCGAAAAACATCGCCAACGTCCGGCGTTTCCCTCTCTGCCGGTATTAAGCTAAACCGCAACGCTCCGGAATCTGTTGGCGCTGTAGTGTTAGTTGCATTGCGCCAGCGCCGCGTGGCTTGCAATGTGCGGCGGATGCGCGTCGGCGAACAATCGGACCAACTCGACGACGCTATCAACGTGCATTTTTTCCAGCACGCTCGCGCGATGTTTCGCCACGGTCTTTTCGCCGATCCCTAGTTGACGGGCGATCTGCTTCGAGCGTTCGCCGGCGACCAGCAAATCAAGCACCTCGCGCTGACGCGCAGAAAGCGCTTCGATCTGCCGAGCCAACTCGCCCTTGCGTTCCGATTCGCGCTGTTGCCGAACGCAACAGTCGATCGCCTCGCGGATGCGCGTCGAAAGGGTTTGGCCGCTGATCGGCTTTTCGAGAAAATCGACCGCTCCGGCACGCATCGCCGTAACGGCCATCGAGATGTCCGCGCATCCCGAGATCATGATGATGGGCATGGCCTTGCCGTTTCCGTTCGAGGCGAGCATCTGCTGCAACCCGAGGCCGCTGAGGCCCGCCATGCGCACGTCCAAAATCATGCACCTTGGCCCGTTGGGCGATTCATGATAGCCGTCGAGAAAAGCCTCGGCCGACGGATAGGCCCTTGCGGTCATGCCCATGCCGGCGACCATCAGCGTCAACGATTCCCTCAACTCAGGATCGTCGTCGACGATGTAAACCGTGGAATTTTCCAATGGCATTCGGAATTCTCCTGTAACGATGAAATCGTACGGGAGCAACGCCGATGGGACCGGACTTCCGACCGATCGGTCGGAGCAATCGCGCCGCGCAAGGAACGATTCGACACACCGTGGGAGAATATCCCAAGAAATGCCCCGCTGCCCACTGTTTTGCCCCCTTTGCCGTGCCACTCCGCCAGCCGCACGTCATGCGTCAGTCCATGCGGATCCGACGGCCGTGGAGTCGGCGCCCGAAATATTTTGGCACCCCGTGGCGGCGACGCAAGCGACCCCGCGTTAGGACCGACCACGATATTACCTTATTCGACTAATACCGCGACATTGTACCAGAAAAGGTTGGCATAAGTCGAAAACTTCTCCCCCCAGGAAGCATTAGCGCCCCGTACCAATCGTCGATTGGCCGAACGCTCCGGTAGGCATCGCCAGCGGCGGCGGAACCGCCGGCCGTTTCGCCGCAGCCTTGGCCGCCGAGGGCAACCGCAGCGTAAACGCGGTGCCCTTGCCCACCGTGCTGTCGACCCGAATCCGCCCGTGATGCGATTCGATAATGTCGCGACACATCGACAACCCGAGTCCGGTGCCGCCTTTGCCGCTGGCGTCCGGGCCGCTTTTGGTGGTGTAGAACGACTCGAAAATTCGCGGCAGCTTGTCGGCCGGAATGCCGGCCCCGTTGTCGCGAACCACAAGGTCGATCATGTCGCTCGGGGCGTCGTAAAGCAGCTTGATCCAAAGACGGCCCCCGTTGGGCATCGCCTGCCGCGCATTGATCAACAGATTCAGCAACACCTGCTGAATCTGATTGCCGTTGACCATCGCCGGCGGAATCGGCTGGTAGCTCTTCTCGACCACCACCCGATACTTGTTCATTTCACGCTCCAAAAGCAACAGCGTGTCGTCGACCAGCTTCATCAGATCGGTCGACTCCTGGCCGGCCGAGCGATTCCGCGCCATGCCAAGCACCGTGTTCGTGATCGTCGCCGCGCGGTTGGCCGACGCTAGTATCTTCTCGAAGCATTTGTCGCGCGTGGGCGAATCTTTATGCCGCGTGCCCATCTTCGCGTAGTTCAAAATCGTCATCAGCACGTTGTTGAACTCGTGCGTTGTGGTGCCGACCAACTCGCCCAGCGCCGTTAGCCGCTGCGCCTGAGCAAGCTGCTGTTTGAGGATTTCGACCTGTTGCTGAAGGCTCTGAACATCGCTATTGCCAAGATTTGCCACAACACTCCTCCACGGCTGCCGATTTTTCCAGATATCGCAATCTCGCGTAGAACGCCGCGGCCGCCCGATTGCCCCAATCTTCGCGTTCTTGCCGCTCTTGCCAAAACAACGTGCTTTAACTTCATGCAGGAAAAGCACTTATCTCCTTGGCCGTATCGTCGAACTCGACTCGCTTACTATAGGGCAACCTGCTACAATCCCCGCGCAAGAAAAAGGGGACGGCTGCAATTTGCCGGAACGGCCCAGCGGATGCTTACAAATTGCTCCCACCCCTTTTTCGGGACGGTACGGAATTTTGTGTCAGGTAATCCCCTGCCCGCGAAATCCACGGCAAAGGGGACAGTCCCATTTTCGCTGACACGAAAATTGGGACAGTCCCCCTTTTTCTGCCGAAGTGGGCGATCTGGAGAAGCTGGGATGCACACAGTTGAGCTGCTCGAACAGGCGCTCGATCTGACCGTGCGGCTGGGATACGTCGTGCGCCAGGAATGGCTCGCCGGTTGCGGCGGCGGCGGATGCGAGCTGAAGGGCCGAAAGCTCTTTTTTCTCGATCTCGATCTCGGGCCCGACGAACAGCTCGAGCAGGTGCTGACGACCCTGCGCCGCGTGCCGGCGGCCGGTTCGCTCCCCATGCCCGACGAATTGCGCAAGCTCCTAAACTTGCGAAAGATCGCTTAGCCGCGCCGATCGTCAACCGGCGCGATACAGCCCGTGCGTTTGGATGTACATCTCGACCGCCCGCGGCGTGCGGTAGCGGATGCTTTGATTCTCCATAATCCGCCGACGCATATCGCTGGAGCTCGTGCCGATTTCGGGCATCTCGACCTGGCTACGACGCATTTGTTCGATGCGATCGGGACCGGCAATCGGCCGCAAACATTCAAAATCGATCAATCCGCAGCCCGGCCGGCGCACGACGACGGGAAGGGCCAACTCGCACACCCGGGCGGCGTCGCGCCAGTGCGGCAAGTCCAAGAACATATCGGCCCCGAGCAGAAAAAACAGTTCTCGGTCCGCGGCCACGCCTCGCAGATGGGCGAGTGTGTCGACCGTGTAATTCACGCCGCCGCGTTCGACCTCGTAACGACAGACCGAAAACGCCGGGTTGCCCGCAATGGCCAACTCCAACATCTCGACGCGCTGTGCGGCGGGCGTCAGTTCGCGGTCTTGCTTGTGCGGCGGCACGGCAGCCGGCAGAAACCACACCGCATCAAGTCCGCACTGCTCCCGGCAACACTCGGCCAGAAGCAAGTGCCCGTAGTGAACCGGATCGAAGCTGCCGCCAAAAATGCCAAGCCGCATTTCTATCCCTCCTTCGATTCCTGCTCTGCGATCCCCGGCAATGGGGACAGTCCCATTTTCGCTGACACGAAAATTGGGACAGTCCCCTCTGCGATTTGCCCGGCGACGGCCGCGGCATCGAGTTGGCCGGCGATCGGGATCGGCCGGCACTCGCTAAGACTACGAAACCACGTTCCTTGCCGCTTGGCAAGCTGCCGGGTGTGCCGGCATACAAGTTCGACGGTTGCCGGCAAGGTTTGCCGGCCTTCGAGATGTTCGATCGCCTCGCGATAGCCGACCGCCTGGCGGGCCGTGCGGCTCAGCGGACGCGGTTCGGCCAACAGTCGCCGCACCTCGTCGACCAGGCCGGCGGAAAACATCGCGTCCACGCGCAGATCGATCCGGGCGTGCAGTTCGCTTCGGGGCCATTCGAGCAAAAAAACCCGACAATCCGCCGCGGGCCGGCCCACGTCGAACTGTCGCTGCAACTCGCTGATCGGCCGACCGGTCTTTTCGTAAACCTCCAACGCCCGAACCAGCCGGCGAACGTCGCGCGGATGCAAACGGGCCGCAGCCGCCGGATCGACCTTGGCCAGTTGTGCGTGAAGCCAACCCTCGCCGCGCCGTTGAGATTCCTCGATCAGACGGCGACGCAGCTCCCAATCGGCCGGCGGGCCGTCGAAAATGCCCCGCAGCAGCCCCTTCAAATACAGCGGCGTGCCGCCGACGAACAACACGCGGCGGCCCCGGGCGGCAATCTCGGCCGCCACTCGGCCGGCAGCCGCAACGTACTGCGCCAAGCTGTATTCCTCGTGCGGCTCCAAAACGTCGATCAGATGGTGCGCAACGCGGCCCAGTTGTTCGGGACTGGGTTTGGCCGTGCCAATGTCCATGCGGCGATACAACGCCATCGAGTCGAGCGAAACAATCTCGGCGCCGATGCGCTCGGCCAATTCAACCCCGACGGCCGACTTGCCCGCGGCCGTCGGACCGGTCAGAAACCAGGCGTGTTGCTGAAAATTAAAGCACATCGAGGTATGGCGGGGACTGTCCCAATTTTCGTGTCAGCGAAAATGGGACTGTCCCCTTTGCCGTGGATTTCGCGGGCTGGGGATTACCTGACACAAAATTCCGTACAGTCCCTATGTCGCGGCCGTGACCGCCGCCTCTCAATGCGGCATATCCGCACTCAACCCATGTTATCGGATCGCGGTCGGATAGTATACGGATAGATAAACTAGAGAAGATACGGGTATTGATCCGATATGGCAATATGAAACAAGGCGGGTTCTTGTGGCGATGTGGTAAAGTTTATTGTTCGGCATTTAGCCATAGATACCGCTTTGGCGGGGAATTGCGTGATGCAACATCTTTGCTGATTGCACAGCTTTACTTATTTTATCCATAGTGATGCTGAAAGAAACCCCGATGAATGATCCAACACCGCATTACCTGTTGGTGTCCGAGGCAAGCCGCGCCGAAGGCTGCGGTCGGTGGCGATTCATGTTGCGTTTGCCAGGCGGCCCGACCGTCGCCGAAGCGGCCGACGTGGAGCCCGACCTGTGGGGCGAACGACTCGACCTGCTGACCGTCGTTCGGGCACTGGAATCGCTCGACCAGCCGTCGCGGGTGACGCTGGTCGGCTGCACCCGATACGTCGAGCAAGGCGTAAGCTACGGCTTGGCCGAGTGGCGCGAAAACCAGTGGCGTTGGGAATGCTTTGGACAGATGGTGCCCGTGCGAGACGTTGACCTTTGGCAGCGGATGGATCGCATTTTGCAGATTCACCGAGTGGATTGCGTCCAGCGTCGGTTTGACGCGGGCCACGGTTTGATTGCCGGTCCCCACAAACAGGGCGTGCGACTTGGTGTTGACTGTATGGATCGTATTGTTCGGGGGAATTGGGTAAAATATTGCGCGCCGGCGTTCGCCGCCTGGTGCGGAATTTGGTTTAAATCTGTGGCTCGGTTTTGGCAAAGGGTTCGAGGCGACAGCGGGCAGGGATCAGAGGTCCGGGTGCGGTGGAGTACCGCTCTTTGATTCTAATCCCTAATCCCTAACCTCGAATCCCTTATTTCCGCATGGAGGTTCGCGTGCGAACGACGGCATCGTTGGAAAATATCAGTCAACTAATTGAATGCAGGCACGAGAATCCGTTCGAGTTGCTCGGACCGCACGAAATCGACCAGTCGGGCCGCCGGGCTCTGGCGGTGCGGGCGTACTTGCCAACTTCGGAGCAGGCCTGGGTCGTCGATCCGAAGGACGCCAATCGATCGCTGCCGATGCGCCGCATCCATCCGGCCGGCCTGTTCGAGGCGATTTGTCCGCTGCCCGCCAATGCGAATGGCAACGGAAACGGAAACGGCAACGGCGCCAACCGATCGCGTTATCTGCTTCGGGTTGCCGAGGACGGGGGCAAAAAGACCACGACCATGCACGATCCTTACGCCTTTCCGCATTTGCTGACCGAGTTCGACCTTTATCTGTTGAATGAAGGCCGGCATTGGCAATCGTACAACCGGCTCGGCGCGCAACTGCGCACGATCGACGGCGTCGACGGCGTGAATTTCGCCGTCTGGGCCCCGAATGCAACCGGCGTCAGCCTGATCGGCGATTTCAACGGATGGGACGGCCGCCGCCATCCAATGCGCAAGCACATCCCCAGCGGATTCTGGGAATTGTTCGTCCCAGGACTGGGCGAAGGCACGCTGTACAAGTATCAGGTCCGTCACCACGAACACATTTTCGAGAAGGCCGATCCCTACGGGTTTGCGGCCGAACTGCCGCCCCGGACGGCCTCGAAGGTGGCCGACCTGAGCCGATACACGTGGCACGATTCCACTTGGATGGGCCGACGTCGCGAAACCAATTGGCTCGAACAGCCGCTCTCGTTCTACGAGGTTCATCTGGGCAGTTGGAAGCGGCCCGGCGACGACCCCTCGCGATGGCTGAGCTATCGCGATCTGGCCCATCAGTTGGTGGAATACTGCAAAGAAGTCGGCTACACGCACGTCGAACTGCTGCCGGTGAGCGAGCATCCGCTTTCGGCCAGTTGGGGCTACCAGACCGTCGGCTACTACGCCGTCACAAGCCGCTATGGCACGCCGCAAGACTTCATGTATTTCGTCGACGTGCTGCACCAGAACGACATCGGCGTCATCCTCGACTGGGTGCCCGCGCATTTTCCGCGCGATGGGCACGGCCTGCGCCAATTCGACGGCACGTCCCTCTACGAACACTCCGACCCGCGCCGCGGCGAACACCGCGACTGGGGAACCCATATCTTCAACTACGGCCGGCACGAAGTCCGCAATTTCCTCACCTCGAACGCCCTGTTCTGGATGGACAAGTATCACGTCGACGGCATTCGCGTCGATGCCGTGGCGTCGATGCTCTATCACGACTACAGCCGGCAGGACGGCGACTGGCTGCCCAATCAGTACGGCGGACGCGAAAACCTCGAGGCCATCAGCTTCCTCAAAGAACTCAACGAGCAGACGCACGGCCAGTTTCCGGGCGTGCTGACCATCGCCGAAGAATCGACCGCGTGGCCGGGCGTGTCGCGGCCGACCTATCTCGGCGGATTGGGGTTCAGCCTGAAGTGGAACATGGGCTGGATGAACGACACCCGCGGCTATATGCGGCACGATCCGATCCATCGCCGCTATCACCACGACGAGCTGACCTTCAGCTTGATCTACGCCTTCCACGAAAATTTCGTCCTGCCGATGTCGCACGACGAGGTGGTCCATTGCAAAGGCTCCATGCTGGACCAGATGCCCGGCGACCTATGGCAGAAATTCGCCAACCTGCGGCTGTTGTACAGCTACATGTGGACGCATCCCGGCAAGAAGCTGCTGTTCATGGGCAGCGACTTCGGCCAGTGGAACGAATGGGATTTCGACACCAGCCTGCAATGGCACCTGCTGCAATGGGAATCGCACCAGGGATTGCTGAAATGCGTGTCGGACCTGAACCGAATCTATCGGCAGGAAAAGTCGCTGCACGAAGTCGATTTCGACCACCACGGCTTCGAGTGGATCGACTGCCACAACCACGACGACAGCACCTTGAGCTACGTGCGCCGGGCCAAAGATCCCCAAGATTTTTTGGTCGTCGCCTGCAACTTTACGCCCGTGCCCCGGGTTGGCTATCGGCTCGGCGTGCCGGAGCAATGCTGGTACGAGGAAATCTACAACAGCGATTCCTCGTTCTACAACGGCAGCAACCTGGGCAATGGGCCGGGCGTGATGGCCGAACCGGTCCAGTGCCACGGTCGCCCCGCATCGATTCAGATTACCTATCCGCCGCTTGGCATCGCCGTGTTCAAGCCGCGGCGTTAACCGGGGAAAGCGATTCGTTTACTTCCGCTTCCGAACGCCGAGCCTTGGTAGGGTGCGTGCTTGCACGCACCAATACGGATTTGCCATGAAATCAGGTGCGTGCAAGCACGCACCCTACGGGCTGAAATCGCGAATTTATTTCGCGATTTGGACGGCGGCGGCTTGGATGGCTTTCGTCTGTTTTTCCACGCAGTCGGCCGCCACCATCAGCAGTTCCGCTCGATTGATCGGCTTGGTGATGTAGAAGTTGCAGCCGGCGTCTAAGCAGGTTCGCCGGTCGTCGATGGTTGCGTGTGCGGTCAGGGCTACGATCGGACGATTGTAGCCTGCCGCACGCAGGCGCCGCGTCGCCTCGTGTCCCTCCATGATGGGCATCTGCATGTCCATCAAGATCATATCGTAGGGTTTGCCCTCCTGAAGCGACGCCATCGCGGTCTCATAGGTGATTTGCCCGTTGTCGGCAACGTCGACCTGGAAGCCCGCGTTTCGGAGGATCAGCGAAATGATGCGTTGGTTGTCGATCGAGTCTTCGGCCAGAAGAATGCGTTCGCCGGAGCCGATCTTGGTCGTTTTGGCGGGCAGTTGAGCGACGGCGGGCTTGACATGGGGATTGTCGGTCATGGGCACGCCTTCGAGAGAGCCGGTCGCCACGGTGACCATGAATTTGCTTCCGCGGCCGAGTTCGCTTTCGACGGAGATGTCGCCTCCGAGCATCAGGGCCAGCCGTCTCGAGATGGCCAAGCCAAGGCCCGATCCGCCGTATTGGCGCGTTGTCGAGCTGTCGGCCTGGGTGAATCGCTCGAACAGCTTGCCGATGGTTTCCGGCGTCATGCCGATGCCCGTATCCGTGACGTCGAGCCTCAGCAGCGTTCCGCCGGGGGCGTCGCGGAGCAATTGGACGGTGATATGAACGCCGCCCGACTGGGTGAACTTGATCGCGTTTCCAACGAGATTCGTCAGGATTTGCCGCAGCCGGAGCGGATCGGTTTCGATGGTTTCGGGAATGGCGCCGACGTGTTCGATGCTTAGCGTCAGGCCCTTGGACTTGGCCGGCGCGCGGACCATGCTCGCCACGTCGTAGACGATCTCCCAAGGATTGCAGCGAACCTGTTCGATGGCAAGTTGTCCGCTTTCGATCTTGGTCATGTCGAGAATGTCGTTCAGAAGCCCGAGCAGGTGTTCGGTGTTGTGCAGGATGGCGTCGACGAACTCGACGGGAGCGCCGGGCAGTTCCGCCCGAATGATCTCGTCGCGCAGCAACTCGGCGTAGCCGACGATCGCGGTCATCGGCGTGCGAATTTCGTGGCTCATATTGGCCAGGAAGTCGGTTTTGGCCCGATTGGCGGCCTCGGCGGCCAACTGCGCGGCGGCCAGTTCGTCGTTCATCGCCTTCAGCTCGTCGCTTGCCTTTTCGAGGGCCACGCTGCGTGCCTCGACTTCGCGGGTCCGCTCGGCAACTCGCTGCTCCAAGGCGCTGCGGGTCATGTCGGCCTGCCGGGCCAGATGCCAGCGCTTCGTCAGCGCCAGCACCAGTTGGCGCACCTCGATGTTGTCGAACGGCTTTTTAAGGATCAGCAGATGGTCTGTCCGTCCGAGCCGCGCGACGATTTCTTCCCAGGTATGGTCGGAATACGCGGTGCAAAGCACAATCAGGATTTCCGGATCCACCTGCCAAATGCGCTGGATCGTTTCGACGCCGTCCCAACCGGGCGGCATGCGCACGTCGACGAACGCGAGCGGATAGGGGCGGCTGTCGCGCAGCGATTGCTGCACCAACGCCAAGCCCTCCTCGCCCTGATGGGCTGAATCCACGATGAACCGTTCCGTCGGTTCGTTCGGGGTGACCACGTCGCCGAACAGCGCCGCCGCCTCCCGCGTAATCGCGCTATCGTCGCGCTCCGATTGGACGATCTTGCGAAAGTCCTCGTGGATGGATTCCTGGTCGTCAATAACCAGAACGTGGATCGGTTCCGGAGTACTCATGTCAATACTTCAACAGGCTTGAAAGGCAGTTCCACGGTAAACATGGCGCCGCGGCCGGGGCCTTCGCTCTGCGCGCTCAGCGTGCCGCCGAGTTCGCGGGCGGCGTTCGCCGAACTGTGCAGACCGAAGCCGTGGCCGTGCCGTTTAGTCGTAAACCCGTGAGAAAAAACTCGCGTTAAATGTTCTTTAGGAATTCCTACGCCGTTGTCGCTGACCTCGATCAGGACTGTGGGCGACGACGATTGCGAGTCGACGCGGATGCGAACCGTCAGGCGGCGGTCGTCCGAAACGTGTTCGACCAGCGAGTCCTTGGCGTTGTTCATCAGGTTCATCAGGATTTGCAGCAGTTTCTGCTTCTCCATGCGAACCTCGGGAATGTCGGCGAAATCGCGGATTACTTGGATGCGATACTTGTCAAACGACGAGGCGTTCAGCCGCAGGGCGTCGTCGACCATTTCGGCCAGCGAAACCGACTCGACCACGCCGGCCGCGCCGGCGTACGACTGCTGCATCGAGATGATGGTTTTGATGTGGTCGACGTTTTTGGTCAACGAGGTGAGCTCGTCGAGCACCGATGTTTGATCGCGGCCCATTTGCGCAGCCAC